>JADGPY010000236.1 GCA_017882205.1 Chitinophagaceae bacterium | reverse complement strand
ATGATTAGGGTTGACTGTTGCATGGCAATGTTCAACTCTTCAGCATTGAGATGATTCATAATAGTAATATTTGCATTACCAGAAATTGGAACATTTATCTCACCGGGCAAACCGCGCACAAACAGTGCTTTTCCATTATATGATTGCAAATCTTTGTAAAGTATATCTTCAAACATTGTGCGCTGTGGTTCTGGTCCTGAGATGATAATCAAGAGGTCATACTTCTTTTCAATGCCTGAAGAATTATCAAAGCGGGAGAGTGGGCCAATGTATTGAATATTTGCAGGTAATTTTTGGGGGTGTGATAGCTCACCAGCGATCCCATTTTGCCATGCATCCGGAATCCAACATGTTGAATATTTCTTTATGCATGAATAGTGGATCCACTGCACTATCTTTTCTGTAAATCTGTAAGGAGTTTTAATGAGTAATTGATGGGTTATATAAACAGATGGAATGTTTTTATGATATAATCCAAAACGATTATCGGAGATGACCGCATCTATTTTGTAGTTCTGCACCACCTTTTTCAACCATAGATGTTCCTTATAAATCGTTAAAATAACTTTTGGAATCTGGATGAATAATCGAAATGGCAGTAGTTTTTTCTTGCGACTATATTTTACCCTATAGCCCATGAGAGGCAAAAATACAAGTTTGGGGAACTCGCTCTTTAACAATTTTCCAGTGGCGCCTTCTGCCGCCAGCAATACATCACAGTCGAGCTGTAATAACTTATGTATGATGGGAATACAGCGTGTAGCATGCCCAAGTCCCCATTCAAGTGGAGCGACTAAAATCCTGGGCCTGATGATGGGATTGTTAAAGTTTATGTCAGTGTTCAAAACATTGCAATATATATTTGTGAAAATAGTTTAATTTAGGAATCTATTTTATGAATAAGATCCAAAGAATCTGTTTACTTTTTTTATTTGTTGCTACCATTTTTATGAGTTGTAGTGTGTTTCGTGGTGGACAAACTAAAAAAGGAAGTTGTGGTTGCCCTGCGAAACAAGGAATGATAGGCTATTAAATTGAAACCCAGAGTATGAGCAAATCCAACAGAGATTTATTGGTGTTGTTCAAGGAAGAGTTGATGACACCCCAAGCCATCGAGCATGAAGTAGAGATGCTACATGAAATGTTATACATCGTCGAAAATATCGACAATCTTTGTTTAGCCCACGAAGTTATTGACCTCAATAAATATAAAGTGCATTCACAAATGCACATCATCAGCAACATACTTCAACGCAGGGAATCAAAGCCTTTTGTATTTCTTAATAATAAGAACTAGCAGAAAAAAATCACTAAGTGAGAGAATTCAATGCTTCTCTTAATTTAGAAAACATCTCATCGATCTGTTCTTTCTTACACGTTCCAACACTAAGCCGGTACCATTTGGAGTTTCTCGATGCACCGAAAGCATAGAAGGGAACAACAGCAAGGCCAGCTTCATTAAGTATGTATTCGGTAACATCATCCTGCTTTTCTATCAATACCCCAAGGGCTGTTTTTTTGCCAACAAGATCTATTTTAATTGTTAGATAAATAGCAGCCTGTGGTGGAATTGCATCAACTGAAAGCCCTTCGTTCTTAAGTTTTTGAAATCCTTCGTAAATGCGACGAAGCCTTTCTTCCAATTCAGTTTTAAAATGACTAAAATAGCTATCTATCGATTCAGTTTGAAGAAGATATTTAGCTGTGGCATGTTGTTCTGCCATCGGAGCCCATGCTCCTATATGACTGTTAATTGCTTTCATTTTTGAAAGTACATGCTCAGGACCGAGCGCCCATCCTACACGCACCCCGGTAGCAGCAAATGCCTTACTGATGCCATCAATAAATATTGTGAACGGCTTCATCTCCGGCCGTAATGAAACCGGATTAAAGTGTTCGGCATCATTATATGTAAGGGTCCAGTAGATCTGGTCGTACATTACATAAAGCTTTTTTTGTTCAGGACTGCGTTGCATATTTTCTTCTAATACAAGATCGCAAATGGCCTCCAATTCTTCTTTTTTGAAAATAGTGCCTGTTGGATTCAAGGGAGAACACAATGCTATCAATGCAGCATCTTTTATATGCGGACGTATATCATCCGCCGTAGGCATAAAGTTGTTTTCAGCAACTGCCTCAATTACTTCATGCTGTCCCTCGGTGAAATGAACATAGTGATTATTATTCCAACTCGGCACAGAATAAATAACCTTGTCCCCTTTGTCAATAAGTGCCCTATATAAAGAATAAATAAGAGGGCGACCCCCTGCAGCAATCAGGATTTCATTGTTTGCATAATTAAGCCCTTCCCTGTCATGTATGAATTTTGAAACCGATTCTCTTAAAGAGACAATCCCTTCAGAAGGCGGATAGGTGGTATAACCTTTTCTATAGGCTTCAATAATTTCATGTTCTAACTTTTTAGGGATTGGAAATATTGAGGAATCAAAATCACCTATTGTAAAGTTGTAGATTTTAGCTCCTTTTTTGATCTTTTCCTTTATATCCGCACCTAACCTTACAATTTCAGACCCTATTAATGTTTCGGCAAGATGGCTCAATTTACCAAATGCCAGCTTTATGGTAGTGTATATATTGATATGCTTTGTTTTAAGCCCCAAAAGTAAATGATCCCTTATAAATTCTTCAGAAATTCTTCTATCCCTTCTGTAATTTTTTTTGCCACCAACTTATGGAATTTAGGATTGAGGATAAGCTTCTCATCCTCCTTATTGCTTAAGAAGGCAACTTCAACAAGGCAATTGGGGTAATCTGTAGGGCCACTTAAGCCAAAATTGAAATTTCCAACATTGCCCCATTCATTCAGCCCGAGTTCCAACATATGCTTTAAGATGGCTTCGCTGAGTGGCCTGAACCCGATGTAACGATAATAGGTGCTAACTCCCCGTATGGTATCGTAAGAAGCAGAGTTGAGATGAATACTTATCAGAAGATCAGGAAGACAATCCTTCAGGATTTGAATTCTTTCTATCATGCTCAGGGTGGTGTCTTTATCCCTGGTCATGATCACATTGGCCTTCCTTTTCATCAGAGCCAGCTGTAATTGTTTAGCGATAAGGATCGTATAATTTTTTTCAAGCACTTTGCTGGAAACACCCGTTGCACCCATGTTTTCACCACCATGGCCCGCGTCGATCGCAATGGTAAGGTGCTCCAATGAAAGATTGATGGGTTGCCTTTTGACCCTTATGGTTAATTTGTTACCAACGTAATACATGCTATAGCCCCAATGTTGCGGGTGTTCCAGGTCTATAAAAACCCGCATCACATCATCTTCCGGCTGTTCGAACCAGGCATTTTTTATTTCGTCGCAGGTTGATAATTGGGTGATCCAGTTTGTATTGCTGGTAGCCCCGAAAATATCTACTACTATCCTTGAGGGTTCTATTTGCTGAATGCTTTTGTAGGGAAGTTTTTCATTCAGGCTGATGACAACATAATCGAATGCAGAATCACCATATACTCTCCAGTTCCCGGTGAGATAATCCGACTTAGGGAGGGTATTGACCTTAATAAGAGAGGCTTTTTCGATATAGCCGGTATGATTTTTACTTAGCTGAACTTTATAGTCAGTCTTAAAACTGTCTACCACCTTTACCAGGATATTTGTATCAAGGAAGCCCATCTTGGCCCCACCCAGCCGATCTTCACCGATCCCATATTTTACAAAAGGTAACGGTCCGGTAGTGTGGGCCATGAAGAAGGATTGGGCATTTGGCGCTTGCGGGAAGAGTGAGGATAGAAGGAAAATGATTATTAGTCGCATAATACCTGCAATTTAAAGGAGACCTGAACATTACAATCTATATTTCCCATCCGAACTAAGCTTAGCTGCTATTGTTCTTCTCGCTTCCTTACTATTAAAAGGATCTACTTTGGAAAACCGCTTTAACCCGAGTAACATCATCTTCAGTTCATCTCCGCTGGCAAAAGCATTGATGGCTTCTTTTCCACTTTTGGCTATAACATCGACGGTATCATTAACGTAGCATTGCATCATGGCTATCTGAACTTTAGACGCTTCTTCACCTTGCTTATCCACGAGCTTCATAACACGTAACAAGACGCTTTCTGCAATAAATGTTTCCATCGCCATATCTGCAATGTTCATTATTATTTCCTGTTCATTTTGCAAGTTCTGCATTAGTTTCTGAACTGCAGCTCCTGCTGTCATGAGGATGGCCTTCTTCAGATTTGCAATGATCTTATTCTCTTTGGAAAACGGCCCATCATCATCGTTGCCAAACTCCGGAACGCTCATTAGTTCTTTCTGAATATTCATAGCAGGTCCCATAAGATCGAGCTTTCCTTTCATTGCCCTTTTTAAAAGCATATCAACAGTAAGCAGCCGGTTGATTTCATTGGTTCCTTCGTAAATACGGTTGATCCGGCTATCGCGATACGCCTTGCTTATTAAATATTCATCGCTGTATCCATTACCACCATGTACCTGCACCCCTTCATCTACCACATGATCAAGCACCTCGCTTCCATGTACCTTCAGCATAGCGCACTCTATTGCATATTCTTCAGCAGCTCCAAGCAGCGCTTCATTGAATGGTTTGCCATCCGCGGTAAGTTCAGCTTTTTTATCATCGATCCATTTGGCAGTGCGATACAATGCACTTTCGCCGGCATATATCTTTATTGCACATTCAGCAAGCTTATGCTTAATAGCGCCAAAGTTTGCGATCGGTTGCTTAAACTGCTCACGGGTATTGGCATATTCTATTGTTATGCTAAGCGCTAATTTAGAAGCACCGAGTGCTGCAGCACATAATTTAAGCCTGCCAATGTTTAGAATATTGAAAGCAATGATATGACCCTTTCCTATCTCACCTAAGAGGTTTTCAACAGGCACCTTGCAATCCTGGAAATATAATTGAACAGTAGATGATCCCTTAATCCCCATCTTGTGCTCTTCAGGGCCCCTGGTGAATCCTTCGCTATCACGGTCAATAATAAACGCAGAAAACTTGTCACCATCAATTTTAGCGAAGACGGTATAAACATCTGCAAATCCGCCATTGGTGATCCAGCACTTCTGTCCGTTCAGGATATAATATTTTCCATCTGCAGAAAGCTTGGCACTTGTTTTCCCACTAAGGGCATCACTGCCGCTGTTTGGCTCTGTTAAGCCATAAGACCCCTTCCATTCACCACTTGCCAGCTTTGGAATGTATTTTTTCTTTTGTTCTTCCGTGCCGAAATACAAGATGGGTAAAGTGCCGATCCCGGTATGAGCTGCAATGGCCACACTGAACGAATATCCACCTCCCAAACCTTCATTAACCAATGTAGAGGTGATGAAATCCTTTCCCAGTCCACCAAACTCTTCTGGAATAGAGGTACCTAATAATCCTTGTGCACCAGCTTTTGCCATCAATGAAGGCATTAGCCCGGGCTCAAGGGCATCAACCTGGTTGAGGACAGGAAATACCTCAGACTGCAAAAACTGCAGGCACATATCTCTCACCATCACCTGCTCTTCATTATAATCTTCAGGGGTAAAGGTTTCAAAAGCATTGCTTTGTTTAACCAACCACTCGCCGCCTTTTAAAAGGTGGGCTGTTTTTGATGATTCCATAAATTGTAATTAATGTGCTGATAGCAGCACGGGTTTATTTTAAATTATCATATACTACTTGTAATACTTCCTTGGCAATTTCCACCTGTCCGTTTGATACCCCCTGCAATGCTTCATTCAAGGTCTGGTTTGCGAGTTCCATTGTTTTTTCCTGTAAGTTAACCGCCTCTTTTGTCAGGTAGATCATGTTTATTCTTCGATCATTTTTCGAAGGCACGCGCTTCACAAGCTTTAATTTCTCCAGGTTATCCACCAGCCTGGTAATGCTTGGTTTGTCGCGGAAGGTGGCATCACATAATTGCTGCTGGCTCTGTCCGTCCTTTTTCCACAGATGATATAACACGCTCCATTGTTCTATGGTAATATCCAACGAAGACTGCTTAAAATTTTTCTGTAACCTCCTTGCAATTGCCGTTGAAGCCTTGCCGGTTATAAAGCTGTATAATTCCCCCCTCTTAAATTGGTTGTTTGACATATAGTTGTTTAAGCAACTAATCAAAGTTAGGAATTAGTTTTGGAATTACATAGCCCACTGATATTTTTTTTTCACCTGCGGTGAAGAGGGTTTGCCACGGAGGACACGGAAGGCGCGGAAAAAAACATTTTATCCGCTTTCATTTCCTTCTGGCGAAGCCAGAAACTATTATTCCGAGCCTTCCGTGTCCTCAGTGGCAATATTTTTTTCGAGCGAAGCGAGAAAGAATTCTAAATAATCTTCTGCTCCCTACCTTTGGTTATCGTGATACTAATCATTCTTTCCATACTGTTGTTCATTGCTTATGCCGGCCTTATTATTTTTTACCGCCAGAACTGGTTAAAATGCAAAGAGTATAAAAAGCCTGGTAATTCGGAGTTTAACAATAAGCCCCAGGTGTTTATCACTGTGATTATCCCCTCCAGGAATGAAGAAAAGGAGATAGGAGCCTGCCTGGATTCAATGAAGGCTCAAACATATCCAACTCACTTTTATGAAGTAATAGTTGCTGATGACTTTTCAACTGATCATACAGCAAAAATTGTAGAATCTTTTTCTGGGGGAAATATAAAGTGTATAGCTCTCAAGGATTTCATTGAAAATGGCAGCATTAATTCTTACAAGAAAAAAGCCATTGAAATTGCCATTGGTGAAGCAAAAGGAGATCTGGTTGTTACTACTGATGCGGATTGCATCGTTCCCCCGCTATGGCTGGAAACCATTGCTTCATTTTACAATGAACACAAACCGGCATTTATATGCGCACCGGTTGGTTTCACTTCCGGGAATAGCTTTCTTGCAATCTTTCAATCGCTCGACTTCATGACCCTCCAGGGAATAACCGGTGCATCCGTTAACAATAATTTTCATAGCATGTGTAATGGCGCTAACCTCGCTTATGAAAAAAAAGTGTTTCATGAAGTGGGTGGTTTCATGGGAGTCGACGACATAGCCAGTGGAGACGATATGTTGCTGATGCATAAGATCGCAACAGTACATCCTACAAGGGTATTGTATCTAAAAAGCCCTGATGTAATCGTACTCACTGAGCCTATGAGTACAGTAAAAGATTTCCTTAACCAGCGAATACGATGGGCGAGTAAGTCAACTAGCTATACAGACAAAAAAATGGTATCTGTGCTTGCACTTGTCTACATTTTTAATGTATGGCTTCTGCTTCTTGGCATCTTATCCATCTTTCATCATTCTGTTCTTTGCATGTTTATCTTCATGATCCCTGGAAAGATAATTGTTGAATTGTTCTTCCTCTTTCCTGTCGCTTCTTTCTTTAATAATGAAAAATTGCTTTGGTGGTTTCCTCTTGCGCAGCCTTTTCATATTCTCTATATAATCATTGCAGGCTGGCTCGGAAAGTTTGGCACTTATCAATGGAAGGGACGAATTGTGAAATGATTGCTTATTGCTTATTTTTAACCCCCATGCCCACAAATAAATCATATGGCTTTTGGACTTCCGCTTGGCGCCGGTTGAAAAAAAAGACAAGTGCCATGCTTGGTCTTGTAATTATTTCATTGGCAGTTCTTACTGGTATTTTCTGTTACTTTATAACAACAGATCAAACTCCTAATGCAGACAGGCAGATTGTTGAAATCCAGGCAAAGAAGGCTGGTTTTAGACAACTATTCATTAAAGTAAGAAAAGAGAAAGAAGTTATACATCAAGGCTTTTTCAATCGTTTACTGTATGGCGAGGAAGATGCTTATAAATATATTCCAATCAATAGCAATAAGGAAAGTTCCGATTCTTTTATAGTAGAAAAATTTATTGATGATGGAGTAGAGGACAGAATCGCTTTTTCAAAAAATATTGTAGATCCTACATCTCCATTTGAGTCCAAAACTTTCTGGTTAGGCACTGATCGTTTTGGACGAGATATCTTAAGCAGGCTGGCTGTGGGAGTTAGGGTTAGCCTCGCGGTTGGTTTGATCACAGTACTTATATCTCTGACCATTGGTGTGATCCTTGGCGCTATGGCTGGATATTTTCGCGGAGTTACTGATAACATCATTATGTGGCTGATAAACGTGATATGGAGTATTCCGACTTTGTTATTGGTGTTTGGTATTACGATCGCTTTGGGTAAAGGCTTCTGGCAGATTTTTATAGCAGTGGGGTTAACCATGTGGGTTACTGTTGCCAGGCTTATCCGCGGGCAGGTAATTGCCCTTCGGGAAATGGAATACATCCAGGCTGCAAAAGCTTTGGGATTGAAAGATCTGAGGATCATTGTGCGCCATATTTTACCTAATGTGCTGGGACCAGTAATTGTGATTGCGGCTTCCAATTTTGCGACCGCTATTATTGTGGAAGCAGGCCTGAGTTTTTTAGGTGTGGGAGTGCAGCCTCCACAACCAAGCTGGGGACTTATGATCAAAGAGAATTACAATTTTATCATTACTCATAATCCAATGTTGGCAATTGCTCCGGGGATTGCTATTATGATATTGGTGCTAGCTTTTAATTTGTTGGGGAATGGGTTGAGGGATGCATTGGATGTGCGCGGAAAGATTTGAAATTAGCTTGCGTATCAATCCATATCAATACCCCTATGCACATAAAAAACAAACTACCTATTTTATCAGTCTCTATCAGATCACTTAAAAAATTTACAATGGTAATAATACCCAATATACTTCCTATCGTAATGGCTGTTGTTTTATAAACCGGGTCGTGAGAACGATGATAGATCTTTTGAGCAAAATAAAAACAGCCAAATAGTAATGCAGTAAAAACTAGCAGACCCGGGATACCCTGTTCGCACATAATGAGCAGGAAATAATTGTGCACTGTTGAATGATCCTTGTTACTACTCACCCAGGTTTTATATGCTGAAACTGTATATGGTTTATAACTACCATAAAAGTTGTTCGGCCCTACTCCGGTTAACAGGTGATCATTGGAGAGACGGATCGCAGCGATCCATCTATAGAATCTTTCTGCAGTAGAAAGATCACGAAAGCGATAGGTGGCTGTCATATGCTGCGCAAAATCTGTATGGAAGATTGTCTTATTAAAATCTGGCCGATAATCAATGTAGTTATTCTTGTATCCAAGAAAACCAAAGCTTCCAACAATAACAATGGCACAAACTAAGAATAGCCATTCGATCATTTTTTTCCTGATGGCATAATATACAATTCCACCAATGACTAATGCCAGCCATGCTCCTCGTGAATAGGACAATAAAATTCCTAAACCAAAAAGAATGATCGCAGCCTTCAACAATCGTTTTGATCTTGTGGTAGGGCTATGATGCAACAGCGCAAATAACATTGGTATCATACACGCAAGCATAGCGGAATAATTCACATGATTCCGAAAGAAAGGTGTCACTGTTTTGCTTACGCTTTCAAAAGAGAATCCAAATCCCGCATGGCGGATCAATGCCTGTACTACAACAAAGCCCATTGGAATCACCAGGCACAATACAAGTATCTGCAACGAACGCTTATTGTTAATAAATATCCGGGTACAAAAAACAAACGGGATTACATACCATGTTTTTGCTAATAAATATTTCACTGATAATAATGGTTGTTCGGAAAAAATACAACATACCCCTATCCACAACAGGTGCAGGAACAACAAGAATATTAAAGGATGTTTATAAAAAGCAGTATCGAGCAAAGATTTCTTGTATGCTATTAGAAGAAAGAACAGGCCTGTAATAGCTATCATGATAAATTCATCCGGAAGGTCGGTACCTAAGCTATCAGTAACCTGAACTTCTGTGGAGAGAGGCAGAGAAACAATGAGGAATAGAAATAAATATTGCGGATGCTCTGGAAACAAGGGCGCCAGAAGGAGAAGAAAAGGAATAATATAGAAAATCTTTTCCTCTGTGATAATGCCAATGACTATTGATGCAATAAACAATAAGCCAAAAGCGAAGAATATTTTTTGTTGAGTTATCGATCGCTGAATCACATTTATCTTTTTGATCTTTCAGCAATTAAGGCGGCAATGATGGCAAAGAAAGCACTTAATAGAAAAGTGCCGACAATGATCATCCATATCCTGGGTTTGCCTGCTTCAAATGAAGGAACTGGTTTTTCCAACACGACAAATACTGGTGGGGCTGCATCAAGGCTTACTTCCAATTCCCTAATCTCTTTATCAAATGAAACTCTTTCGGTCGATAGGGCAGGTCCTGAGCTTCGCGCTATATGGCCAGTATCAGTTATTGTTTGTGATTGATCCTTTCTTAGTGCATTGAGCGTGGCTATATTAGCTTGCCACATAATATCCTTGCTGATTGATTGAATCTTGTAGAGCATGGCATTTGCAATATCAGCAGCCATTTTATTATCCTTATCCCAGACTTCAATTCTTAATTCTCCATTTTCCGATTTAATGATGTCTGTATTCTTTTTTAATCTCTTTACTGCAACATCCCTTGCCTTCTCAGGAACTCCATTAATTCTATAATGCTCAATCAAATGAAAACTATCAGTGATAAAACCAAAAACGGTGTAAGAGCTTACTATTGCATACAGGTGATCAAGATCATCTGATCCTCCGTATTCAGAATATAATTGCTGGATATTAGAATTGAACAGACGGCTTTTATCTGCCAACATAGAGTTTACCGGGAACACCACAGCAGTTGAACTGTATTTCTTTGGAAGAAGGATCGCCACAATAGAAGCAATGACAGTTGCTACGATAACCAATGAGATAATCGGGCGTCGCCATTTTTTAAGTACTGCAATGATCCCTAACATATCAGAGCCGGGCAATTCATTCATGAGGGTTATTTTTAATTAAAATTAGTCATTGCGACGTATATAGGGCGTAGCTATTTCCTCGATCTTAAAGGGCTAGCGCCATTGAAATTTTCCTTTTTGCAACGATCATTAAAACCATGCCATAGCACAATTGAGTTACTATGGCAATAATACAACACGCCTCTGCCCCGTAAACAGGAATAAACACCATATTAAACACCAGGTTCAGAACCACAAACGGTATGCTGAGCTTCAGCAATAACCTGATGTTGCCTGAAGCTGTCAACACTGTTCCATAAATCTGCACAAGTGAATACCCTAATAGTGCGGGAATACAAAGTTGGATGATCGTTGCCTGGTATGTATTATTGGTATGATATAGTAATTTTTGCAAAGGACCTGCATAGATACCAATGAAAGCAACAACACATCCGGCCAATACAAGCAATAAATTTCTGCAAAGAATGATCACTCGCTTAAGTTGGACATCACTATTCCAATTCATGGAAATATACGGTAATAGAAAAGCGGCCACAAGGTATCCGGCCATATTCGCTGCATCTAATAAACGATAGGCGCCTGCATAGATACCTGCTTCATGATCACCATTGGGATGTAATCGTTCGAGCAAAAAAGCATCCTGACGATTGATCGCACTCATTACTAAAACGAT
>JADGPY010000235.1 GCA_017882205.1 Chitinophagaceae bacterium | reverse complement strand
TAGCCGAAGATTTTAAAGCACCTGATTTATTTGGATAATCATTCAATTCAATTGAAAGATTTCGTATATAAAACTGCAAGGATACATTTACTTAATCTGGTAAAAAGTAAAAATCCTTCAGGAAATGTCTAGGTGCAAAGATTATTTAATAAAGCAGATCAAATCTGAAGCTTGGTAATAAGAGGGCTCAAATGAAGTGTTTTTGAAATGACGAGATTACTATGAGAAATTAGTGAGTATTTCTTTCTTGAATATATTTTGCTCGAAAGATTTATGTTGCTAATATGTTTGTCTCCTGAATCAAATGTAACTGGACATGAAATCGCAACAATCTCAACTTTCAAACCAGTAGATGTTGATTCAGAATCAGTTGCTTTTAATTCCAGATTCTGCTCATTTTTACTGAGCGTTTCATTTCCAAAAAGATTTCTATTTGGTATGGCCATCATTTCCGGTCTTACCAGAATGGAAAAAACTATCGCAGTACAAATAAAGAATAATGTGACTGCAAAAACCGGTCGGTATTTTGACGTGACTGAAGTCAATTTATATTCTGTAAAAATGTAATGCAAATATATAATTAAAATGATCTAATTGAAAAACATAATTCAGAAGATTTGATTTGTTTCCTTTTAAAACTACCCTTTTTATTCCTACATAAAGCGACATATAATCTTCCATAATATCGAGTCTCAATCCTCTTTGACAAATCATTTTCCAGGTTGCCTCTTAATGGAATTATATATAAATGGAATAGATGTTATAACTATCAGGAAAATAATAATATATCCCAGGTAATCTTTTGTCCCCGGGACATATTTACCCAAAAAATATCCGGCTAATACCAATATTCCTACCCAAAAAAAGGCCCCCACCAGACTATATATAAAAAATTTATATGTATCAAGCTTTACAATGCCTGCAACGATCGGCGCAAAAGTCCGGACAATTGGTAGAAACCGGCTGAATATTATAGTTTTTTTCCCGTGTTTCCTATAGAATTCATTTGCAGCAACCAGATGTTCCTGCCGGAAAAAAAGTCCGGATTTACGTCTGAACAATAACACTCCGACTTTCTTTCCGAATGCATAACCAACCATATTCCCGGCAACAGCCGCAAAAATAATTAAGCCTGCAAGAATCGAAATATGCATCTCAAGGATCCCGGTTGAGCATAATAAACCAGCTGTGAAAAGCAGTGAGTCACCGGGCAGAAAAAAACCTAAAAACAGGCCAGTCTCTGCAAACACAACAAAAAGCAACAGATAGATTCCTCCGTAGTGAATAATGCTTTCGGGATTTAAAAGTTGCTTTAAGAAATGGAATATTTCATCCATATAAATGACAATATAAAAATTCCGGACGTTTGTCTAAATCCTTTCAAAGATATAAATTTGTAACCAACCCTTCTTATCTGGAATGAAAGACATCCAATAATTTTGACTCAACTCCCCAATACATTTATTACTTTTACCTGAAATAATAAAAGCTTCCGTTCTGGTAATTTATATATTGAAAATAATCATGGATAATTTTTTTGACAATAAAATATCTGAAAGGCTTGGGGGTGTCAACTTTGGAAAATCAACTGTGATATACAAATTTGAACTGATCAAGAGAGCAAAAGCAGCCGCAAAAAAAGCACACCCCGGATCAACCTTAATCGACATGGGAGTAGGAGAGCCAGACTGGCCTGCTGATGATCTGGTTGTTAAAGCTCTGGCAGAAGAGGCCGGGAAACCCGAAAACAGATGGTATGCAGATAATGGGATCCCCGAATTCCAGGAAGCTGCCGCCCATTATCTTGAAAAAGTATACGGACTTTCCGGTTTAATACCATCAGAACATATAGTTCATGGAATAGGATCAAAACCGATACTTGCTTTGCTTCCGCTTTGTTTTATTAATCCCGGGGATATCTTGCTTACCACTGTTCCGGGCTACCCTGTCACAGCAACTTTTACGAAATATCTTGGCGGAGAAGTCTTCAATCTTCCATTGCACGAGTCAAACTCATTTTTGCCTGACCTGAGTTCAATCCCTGATCCAATCTTAAAAAAAGCTAAGCTACTTTATCTGAATTATCCAAATAATCCTACCGGTGCCGTCGCAACCGCTGAATTCTTTAAGCTGGTAGTTGATTTTGCCAGGAAAAATAATATTATTGTCATTCACGATTCGGCTTACAGTGCATTGACGTACGATGGTTACAAACCACTCAGTTTTCTTTCAGTCAAAGGAGCAATGGATGTTGGAGTCGAAGTTCACTCATTGTCCAAGGCTTTTAATATGACCGGATGGAGAATAGGTTTCATTTGTGGCAACAGTAAAGCCATAAAAGCTTTTGCAACTGTAAAAGACAATACAGATTCAGGACAGTTCAGGGCTATTCAAAAGGCAGCTATTCAAGCCTTAAGACATACAGATATTACAGAAAAGACAAAAATAAAATACTCAAGAAGATTCAATCTGCTGGTTGATGCTTTAAATGATCTGGGATTTGATGCCAAAAAGCCAAAGGGATCATTTTACTGTTATGTAAAAGCGCCGGCCGGTACCGAAAGTGGTAAAGTATTTAATTCGGCATCTGAATTTTCTGAATTCCTTATCCATGAAGCATTAATATCCACAGTCCCCTGGGACGATGCAGGGAAATTCATCCGATTCTCAGTAACCTTTGAGGCGGATTCACTTCAAAAAGAAATTGAAGTAATAAACGAGATGAAAGAGAGGATGAAAAAGCTAAAATTAAAATTCTAAAATCAGCTCTCTTTATGCCATCCATTTCAGCAGTAATCATAACATTTAATGAGCAGGATTTTATTGGCGAATGCCTCTCTTCTCTTGAAGGAGTTGCTGATGAAATAATTGTTGTAGATTCCTTTTCCGCAGATTCAACCGAAGCGGTCTGCAAAAAATATAATGTCAAATTTATTAAACATGAATTTGAAGGTTATGTTGAACAGAAAAACTACGCTTTATCTTTGGCCAGATATCAACATATTCTATCGTTAGATGCAGATGAGGCTCTTGGAGAAGAGCTCAAAGAATCGATCCTGAAAATTAAAGAAAAATTTGAATTTGACGGATATTTATTTAACCGCCGTCATAATTATTGTGGTCAATGGTTAAATCATTCAGGATGGTATCCCGACAGGCAGCTGAGACTTTTTGATTCGACAAAAGGAAGATGGATGGGACCAAATCCCCATGATAAATTCAGGATGAACAAAGGCGCCCGGGTCGGCAGGCTGAAAGGAGATTTATATCACTGGAATTTCCTCTCATTTGAAGAACATATGGACAAGATAAACAGGTTTTCCTCTATAAGCTCAAATGAGTATTTCAAAACCGGAAGAAAAGCAGGTCTTCTGACGGCAACAGCTCACGGATGGTGGAGTTTCTTCAGATCGTACATCCTCAGGGCAGGATTTCTTGATGGGTATGCCGGTTATGTAAACTGTTCAATAAATGCTTATTCCAGTTTTCTTAAATATGCAAAACTCAGATGGCTTAATAAGCAGAAGCGGATTAATAAGAATATCGTCAGATGATCTTTGATGAGGATATAAAAAACTGTCTTAAGACACTTAAAGAAGGTGGAGTAATTTTATACCCTACCGATACTGTCTGGGGTCTGGGATGTGATGCGACCAATTC
>JADGPY010000234.1 GCA_017882205.1 Chitinophagaceae bacterium | reverse complement strand
TTAAGCAATGATTTGTATGTCACAGAAATATCCCAACAATATCTCCTGGCTTCCGCGAAGTGGGGAAAATTTTTAGCAATTGTTGGTTTTATAAGTTGTGGACTTTTGATAGTTGTAGGTGTCATCATCTCGACTGTACTATCCACAAGTGAACAGTTTAGTAAGTTACCTATACCGGCTGGACTTTTTGGTGCAATATATATTGCAATGTCAGCTCTTCTCTTTTTTCCCTGTTTATATCTTTTTAAGTTTTCCATTAAGATGAAGGATGCGATCAACAATTTACACCAGGATAGTTTTGAGACTTCCTTAGAGAACATGAAATCGATGTTTAAATTTTATGGGATATTTACTATAGTAATGCTAGGTTTCTATGCGTTGGCTTTCGTAATTGGTAGTGTTATAGCGATGTTTAGCCGGTAAGTGTTATGTTTTTTTTGCCACTAAGTAAAACAATTGCGGCAAAGACACTAAGACACATGTTTCAATTACCATACCTAATTATCCTTCGTTGCCAGGTAATTATAATCCTCAAGTAATTTTTCCAGGAATTCTATTGCATACATATTGCTATTAATTTTTAGTACTTCCTGTACTTTATGTGCCACACGAAGGCAGGTATCTGTATTATGGTTTTTTTTGTATTGGCTTAATACATTTTTGATGGTATTGATATCCCTATCAGTTAGCTTTAAAACTTCCGGGAATTTTACTCTGTAATCAGATTGGGATATATCCATAAACACAGTATCGTTCACAGTAAGTGTCGATCTTGTGTTCACAACAACCGTATTGGCGGCCACATCTCCAAGACGTTGACTTTTTTTTGTTACAGCGATGATTATTACTACAATTACCCCAAAGAATCCTGTTATAAGAATGTACACAATAATACTATCCCGTGTAAATAAAGTATAGCCAAACATGAAAGGCCATTCAAATGCTTTAAACATCCACCTTACCAGGTATTGACCAAGTGTGGGTTCTCCTCCTTCAAGACTAATCACCCGGATTCCCATTATTTTTTTACCCAGGGTCTGTCCATGCATGAGTACTTCTGTAACAATCGAATAGAGCAGCATCGGTACCGAAATAGTAAGAATATCTATACCAACATGACTTTTTAACTCTTCGGTAGATGCATCATTGAATCCACCATAATAAAGGTGTTTCATACTGATATAATACAACAAGAGAATGCAAAAGTCAATTATATAAGCCAATAACCGCTTATGAAACTCAGCGATCTCAAACTCGAGGTCAATATTAAAAGGGGTAGCTATTTGAATAATCGACATAGAATGAATATGATTCTTGATTATGAGTAATAATCACTGCTTTAAACAATCCAAGATACGAACAGATCATAAACGTTAAATGGAATTCCTTATTTTTATGAAATGCGTGAAGCGAGGTTTATAAAGAAGAACGTAGAAAAGTGGAATAAGTACCAGCATTCTGAAACTAATGATCCTGATGAGTTGGCAGATAGATTTATCACACTTCTGGACGATCTTTCTTATGCAAAAACGTTTTATCCTCAAAGTAAAGTTACTCGCTGGGTAAACGGCATAGCTGCAGGCATTTACCAAAGCATTTATCAGAATAAAAAAGAGAAGTATTCGAGGATCGTCCAATTCTGGCGATACGAGCTACCATTATTATTTAGAAAATACCACAAAACATTGCTTTTTACGTTTAGCCTTTTTATTGCTTTTGTTGCAATTGGGGTCATCTCGTCCATTACTGATCCCAACTATGCAGCAGATTTTTTTGATAATATGGTTCAGCCCGGATATTATGATGAAACAATTCAAAGAATTCAGAAGGGTGATCCTTTCGGCGTGTACAAAGATGCCAATCCTTTTTCTATGTTTGTACATATTGCCTATAATAATATAGGTGTGGCATTTCGTTCAGTAATATTCGGAGTACTCTTTGGGATTGGTACCATCTACCTAATGTGGCAGAATGGTTTGATGCTCGGTTGCTTCCAATATATTTTTTTCTCCCAGGGCTTGGGCTGGCAATCGGTATTGGTAATATGGATACATGGAACACTGGAAATTTCCGCCATAGTGATCGCCAGTTGTGCAGGCTTTATTTTGGGTTTTGGATTTCTTTTCCCCGGAACTTACACAAGGATGCAATCATTTTTAAGGGCGGCAAAGGATGCAATGAAAGTATGTATTAGCCTAATCCCCATTTTCATCGTTGCAGCATTTTTCGAAAGCTATGTTACTCACCTGATGAGCAATACTTTTGACAAGAACACAACGAACATTGGATTACCAGTACCGATAAGCATTCTCATACTGGCAGGATCTCTTTTTTTTATTATTTGGTATTTTGTTATCTATCCTATTAGATTACATAAAAGAGGAATCAGGTTGATTAATGATAAAATTGTAAAGCCGGGAATCCAAAAATGAAGTATAGACTTTTAATTCCGGCCCTGATATTTGTATTGCTGCATTGCAGCAATATTGTACTATCTCAATCCCAAAGCATAGATAGCGATAGGGTAAAAGAATCAACACAATCAGAGGAGGTTACCGTTGATTCAATAGTTATAAGACAGAATATTACTATTTCAGATGATTCTATCCGGGATTATAAAAAAAGGAAGGAGTTTGCATACATCTATAATTTGGATAGTTTTCTTCAGCATTCAGCGAAGCTGAAAATAGACACGATCAATCCGGATAATTTTAACAGGCTCAAACCTGCAAAAAATAGACGCATAAATAAAGCCAAAAGCATTTCTGAACCAGGCCCCGGTATTTTTGATATTGGATTTGTAAAGATCATACTTTGGTTATTGGCTATCGGTTTTATCGTTTTCATCTTGTACAAATTGTTCCTCGGTGAAGCAATGTTTAAAAAGGCACCAGCAAAAAATAAAGTTGTGAAGAAGGAAGAAGAAGTTTCCTTAGATCCCTCCGGTTATAACCTCCTGGTCAACGAGGCTATACAAAATAAAAATTTCAGGCTTGCTATACGTTATTTGTATTTAGAAGCTCTTCAGAATCTAACCCAGGCAGGAGCGATACAATTTTCTCCAGATAAAACCAATTACGAGTACGTGAGGGAATTGTTAAATAAGTCATATCAAAATGAATTTGCCTCCCTGACGCTTAACTATGAATATGTATGGTATGGACGTTTTGATATCAATGAGGACTTATTTGGAATACTTCGAAAAGAATTTAATCAATTTCATCAAAAGATAAAATACTGATTGAAAACTAATTCTCTATATTTATTATTGATCCTCGTCACGCTTTCAATTGGTAGCTGCAAGGAACCAAGGAAAGAACTAATGCCTTCACTGGCTGAAACATTTCAGAAGACTGATAAAAAGCCTTTTGGTGGATTTGTTGCGTTCAATCGAATTAAAGAATTGTTAGATTCCAGGTTTATCGAAACGAATGAAGACCCATTTGACGAGGCCTGGAAAAACATGCACAATTATTCAAGCAGCACAAAACATTCTTTATATATCTTACTGACAAGGAACCTGATTACCAGTTATAGTGAGGCTGATGCCATGATTGATTATGTATCGGATGGAAATGACCTTTTTATTGCAGCTGATTACATGTCTGTTAACTTTCTTAAGAAGATAGATTGCTGGACGGAGCGTGATAGTGAGATTGTTACAGAACTAGCTGGCAACATGAAACAAACATTTGTAAAGATCTTGAATAACGATTTGCCAGGTGACTCCTACCGTTATTATTATTATCCATTCTATAATTCATTTTCCCATTTCGATTCTTCATCAACAAAGATCTTAGGGTTAAACGAACTTGGTAAACCCAATTTTATTGTCCTCTTTATAGGGAAAGGACGGTTGTATCTGAATTCAGCGCCACGCGCTTTTAGTAATTATTTTTTATTAAAAGGTAACAATTATAAATACCTCGAAAATGCTGTTTCATACCTTCGACCGGATCCAAAGAATATTTTTTGGGATGAATTTTATAAGAAACAGGATGTAAGGAGAAAGCATTCATCCGGTGGAAAGGCAAGTGGTAGTAACTCGGGCGATCAGAACGACCAGTCTCGAAGTGATTTTTCTTCATTTAATGTAATCAATAGTAACCCTGCCTTGCGGGCAGCATTTTGGCTGGCATTGATATTATTGTTGCTATATGTTTTATTCAATATGAAAAGAAAGCAACGTATCATAGAGGAAAAACTCCCGAATACGAACACTACTGTTGTCTTTACAGAAACGGTTGGTAGGTTGTATTTGCAGAAACGAAATAATAAGAACATTGCGGAAAAAATGATCACTTATTTTTACGAACATATCAGAAATAATTATTTCCTCAATACAACAAAGATCAACAGCGAATTTATTACGTCCTTATCGCGCAAAAGCGGGGTGCCTGATGATATTACAACAAAGCTTTTCAAAACAATCAGCCTTGTGCATGATCGGATAGATCTGGATGATTCAGAGCTATTATCATTAAACGAACAGATTCAAAATTTCTATAAAAACAAATACTGATGGAAGAAAAATTATTTGAGCAGCGTATTGACCTTACAAGGTTAAGTAGTGCCGTCAAGGATATCAGGAATGAGATCGGACGTGTAATTATTGGACAATATAAAATGGTCGATCTTTTGATGATAGGGTTGTTATGCGATGGGCATATCCTCATTGAAGGAGTACCAGGAGTTGCGAAAACATTGACTGCCAAACTAATGGCTAAGATAGTAGATGTTAATTTTTCACGTATTCAATTTACCCCAGACCTTATGCCCAGTGATGTTTTGGGAACTTCAGTATTCAATCCACGGGAAGCGGTTTTTCAATTTAAGCCAGGGCCAATTTTCAGCAATATAGTATTGATCGATGAAATAAACAGGGCGCCTGCAAAAACACAAGCCGCCTTATTCGAAGTGATGGAAGAAAGACAGGTTACTGTAGATGGTATTACCCATATTATGAATTTTCCTTTCCTTGTACTGGCAACACAGAACCCCATCGAACAAGAAGGCACATACCGTTTGCCAGAAGCACAGTTGGACCGTTTTTTATTTAAAATAGACGTAAAATATCCTACCCTACAGGAGGAGATAAGTATTCTTACGAACCAGCACGCACAAACCCAGGTACAACTATTAAAAGATGTTAGGAAAATTTTATCGCCACAGGAAATAGCAGAATATAGGGATACGATCCAGTCAATATTAATTGAGCCGAAACTGGTAGAATATATCGCCAGGATAGTTCATGAAACAAGAAACAATCCATCTCTTTACCTTGGAGCGTCACCAAGGGCATCTCTGGCAATATTAAGAGCTTCGAAAGCAAATGCGGCTATCAAAGGCAGGGACTTTGTAAATCCTGAAGATATTATAGAAATGGCTGGCCCTGTAATGCGGCATAGAATAATTATGACACCTGAAAAGGAAATGGAAGGGATTACTGCAGACGAACTGATAGACATAATCATTAAGAATGTGGAAGTGCCGCGTTAGGGATCAATTCGCCAATGATCATTGGATTTGAGTTAGACCTATTGACCATGGCACAAAAAAATTAAGTATCAAACTTCAAAACCCTAAACAGTATTTTGAAACTATTCAGGCGATACATAGGAGATTTATTTCTTACACCCAGGTTTTATATCGGGATGGGAGTATGTGTCCTTTTGTATATAACCTCATTTTTTTTTACATCATTGGGCAACCTTCCGGGAATCTTATTAAGGGTTTTCCTTTTATTGGCAGGGATTGATTATTTTTTCCTTTTCATTCTATCTAAAAGCCCTACTGCAAAACGGCAAATGTCTGAGCGCCTTAGCAATGGCGATGAAAATAAAATCTCAGTGATCGTAAAAAATGAATTTGCATTTGAAGTAGATATAGAGCTCATTGACGAATTACCAGTACAGTTCCAGATCAGGGATTGGAAAAGAAGTGTACGCCTCAAGGCAAAGGAACAGGCAAAATTAATCTATACTTTACGACCTGTTGAGCGTGGTGAATATCATTTTGGCGATATCCTTTTGTATGTAAAATCATTATTGGGATTATTATCAAGGAGGTACAAAATCGATGCAGCCATGATGGTGCCCGTATTTCCATCATTTATGCAACTTCGAAAATATGAATTGCTTTCGCGCGCAACACTTCAATCGGAATCTGGAAGTAAACGCATGCGTAAAATAGGTCACAGTATGGAATTTGAGCAGGTAAAAGAATATGTGCACGGGGATGATGTGCGCACATTAAACTGGAAAGCATCCGCCCGCAAAGGTGGCCTGATGGTAAATACATATACTGATGAAAAATCACAACAGGTATATTGTATCATTGACAAAGGACGCCTTATGAAAATGCCTTTTGCCGGATTAACATTGCTTGACTATGCCATCAATAGTTGCCTTGTTCTTAGCAGTGTTTGCCTCAAAAAACAGGATCGTGTAGGCTTGATTACATTCAGTAATAAAATAGGGCCAGTGCTGCCAGCAGACAGAAAGCCCATTCAGAAAGAAAACATTCTGCAGGTATTATATAACCAGAAAACGAATTTCCTTGAAAGCGATTTTGAAATGTTGTATATGCAGATCCGTAATCGTATAAAACACAGAAGCCTGTTGATCCTTTTCACCAATTTCGAATCTTTATCAGGATTGAACAGGCAAATCGATTACCTGCGATCTCTCGCCAGTCACCATCTACTTCTTGTGATATTTTTTGAGAATACTGAGCTTCGGAAGCTTACAAACTCTGATGCCAACAATATTGAGGATATTTATATTAGAACGGTGGCAGAAAAGTTTGCTTTTGAAAAAAGACTTATTGTAAAAGAATTGATGAAATACGGGATTCTTTCTATTCTTACATCGCCTGAAAGCCTGACAATCGATACCGTAAATAAATACCTGGAGTTAAAAGCGAGGCAGGCAGTTTAAAATTATTCCATTGAAAACGACCCAAACATTTGAAGAAGGAAAGGTTATCCTCATAGATAAGCCACTACATTGGACATCCTTTGATGTTGTGAGAAAGATCCGGAACCTGGTTAAGATAAAAAAAGTAGGACATGCAGGGACACTGGATCCTCTTGCAACTGGGCTTCTGATTATCTGTACCGGGAAATTCACCAAGAAGATCAATGAGTATACGTCCCGGGAAAAAGAATATACAGGAACCATCACGCTTGGTGCAACTACCCCAACGTTCGACCTTGAAAGTGAACCAGTGGAATTGAAGGACTATAAATTTATAACAATAGATTTATTACATCAAACTGCTACTCAATTTATTGGAGATATCTTGCAAATGCCACCGATTCATTCCGCAATTAAGCAACAGGGAAAGCCAGTATATCTTTCAGCGAGGAAAGGTATTGAAGTGGTAATGCAACCAAGACCCATAACCATTAAAGAATTTGAGATTCTAAAAGTTGAATTGCCAATAATAACATTTAGAGTGGTGTGTACAACGGGTACCTATATTAGAAGCCTTGCAAACGATTTTGGTGCAGCATTAGGTTGCGGAGGTTATTTAAGTAGCCTTTGCCGAACCAGGATCGGAGAGTTTATTATTAATGATGCAATGAGTATTGAGGAATTTGAAAGAAAAGGTATCGGGTATCAGGTATGAGGTATCAGAAAAACCGGCTCATACCTGATACCTGATACCTGATTTAGAACGGATAGTCTATCCCAATAGTTGCATTATAATTTTCATACCTCCAACGCTTATTTTCAGCCTGTTGTCCAAAAATATTGGCTAAAGTTATATTTGGAAACTGCCACCCGTCATTGGCAGAGATATCTGGTCGCTTAAAGCGAAAGCCAAGATCAAGCCTGATGAGGAAATAATTAAAATCAAATCTGAAACCTACTCCAGAGGATACCGCAAGTTGTTTGTATAGATCTTTAAAATGGAATTGTGTACTATCGATAGAGCCATTGGTTTTGGTGTATTTGAAATTCCAAATGTTTCCAATATCTGTGAACAGCGCCATTTTAAATGTTACTGCATTAGAAAACAAGGGCGCAACAGTAAAACGATATTCTGCATTACCTTCCAATTGAATATCTCCGGTGCGATCGTTAAATAAAGTACTTCCATATGGGGCCAACAGTTGTCCCCCAACGCCAACACCTCTAACTGGCCATCCCCTCATACTGTTGGGGCCTCCGCCATAATATTGTTTGAAGAATGGCAGAGTGGTATCAGTTTTTGATAATGGAACTCCCACACCCACAAATGTTCGGAAAACAATGGCAGATTTTGGATGGCTGATTGTATAGGTATATTCACCATCGATTTTGATAAATTCTTTCATATACTTGCTAAGGAAGGATCCCGGATCTGTGTTCTGACTTAACTTTTTAATGGTACCAAACATGAGTCCTGACGCTTCAAGGTTCGCTTTGAAAGTATTAGTCCTCATAGGATGTTTTAGGTTTGTATGTGATGTAACATACCTTATAATTGGGCCTGTAGTAAGTGCTGTGTTGAATGAATACCTTAGAAATGGGTAGGTAATCAAAGTTGAGTCAAACCGGTCAGTACGATTGTACAATCGCCTGTAATCAATATTTAGAGAAAATGTCCATGTTTTATTAGGTCTTTTGCTCAAATTAATACCGTATGTAGTATTAAAAATTTGCTGGTCAAAATAGTCAATACGTTTGATCAATGAAATATTGGTATTCAAAAAGGTTTGGTTAACCAAATATTTTTTTCGGTTCAATTTAGGGAATGGGGTTACAAATTTAGGGACAAGAATGCTATTACTATAACTAAGCTCGCTCGAGCTAAGTAATGATCCATTGCTGGAACCTCTGCTTGTATTAAATTCCACACCTGCACGGAAAGAATTCGTCATCTGAACGGCTTGCTTTGCAACATTCCGGTTGACCAATGAAATAGTTCCTGATAGTCCCAGCAGGTTGCTTGAGTTAGTGGCAGAAATGGCATTGCTGGTATTGCTATTGGCCGAATAACTGACCTCTACACTTCCTTCTATTCCATATTTTTTAGCTGGAATGAGTTTCACGACCAGATCAAGAAGATTGCTGTCTCTTTTTTCAATGATGTCTATGGCAGGATTTTCCCATACGCCGAGCTTATAATAACTGTTTAGTGTATTAAAATAATCTTCTTGTTTATACACATCACCTTTTTTGATTGTCATTGGCCTGAGAAGTACGTTGGATCTAAACAGCTTATTATGATAGCGAATAGTATAATCTCGGATCTTGAGCGTGGTTAATGTTGTATCCAGGTAATTATCTCCAGGAATATAATCCGGAAGTATGTAAATGTTATTAATGTAATATTTATTCAGTCTGCTACTGTCGGAAACTGCATATAACTGCATTCCGATTTTTATCGTGGGTTTATTTCTACGCAAGTTTGCTTCTTCGAGTAAGCGAAGTGCTTCAAAAGGATCTTCTGAGACAGTGGTAAGTGCTTCAATAGTTGTGTCGGCTGTAGCCCTCAACTCTTCAGTTGTGAATTTATAATATCCATGATTGCGAAACAAATCTACCAACCTGTTTTCTTCAGTTGAAACAGCTATTTTTGTAATGGGAGCCCCTTTCTGTAGCGGCGACTGATTTTTTGTATCCAAAGCAAGCTGTTGCAGCTCCGGTTTGTAAAATAAGTATGCAAAGGTATCTATCAGAGTACGTTTACCCGCATCAACCTGGTAGTTTGTTGTTACCCTGTATTGATGTTTGCTTTTTAGGCTATCCACCGTGTACTTATAATTCGTCTGGGCGCTATAAAAACCAAGATTAACCATTGACGTTTGCATATTATCTGCAGAACGCCTGGCAGCAACTGTATCAAATGCTGGCGGCCGGTCAATATAATGAAGAATGAAAGCGACATCCTTTATTTTTACTTTTGAACTATCATCCAGTTGGGTGCTGAGCCTTGATTTGATGATCACTTTTTCATCAGGTGTAACATTTTCTATATTGAGATAGATATTGTTTTTATATACGAAGGCTTTATTTTTTTGATATTTACGTACGATTGTGCAACTGGAAAAAAAAAGTATGGCTATAACAAATACAACAAGATACCTGACCATTATATTAGCTGGATTTCTAAAAGACATAAATGAAGAGCCATGTTGAGTAAAGCAAAGATCAAATATATTCAAAGTTTAGGCCATAAAAAATTAAGGGATGAGAAGGGTGTATTCATAGCTGAAGGCCCGAAGGTAGTTGAAGAACTGCTGCTATCACAAAAATTCAAATGCCATGTTCTTTGTA
>JADGPY010000233.1 GCA_017882205.1 Chitinophagaceae bacterium | reverse complement strand
GTCAATTCACGGTAAATAACCAGATCAACATCCTTAAGTAGTTTCTCCTTTAAAGGTGATAGATGGTGCAATGCCTGGTAAGTTGTTACTGGCCTTATATTGGCAAAAAGTTGCAATGCCTTTCGCAGCTGAAGCAAACCTTGTTCAGGCCTTATTTTGGCGGTTGGATCATTATCATATTTAGGATGCCCAATGGCACCAAATAAAACAGCATCACTCGCAAGGCATTCATTTAACGTTTCCTCAGGAAATGGTGCACCAGTTTCATCTATAGCAATAGCACCGATTAAACAATAAGTAAAATTGAAAGTATGCCCAAATCTTCGGGCGATTGCTCTCAATACGCGTGTGGATTGTGCAGTCACTTCAGGACCAATCCCATCACCAGGTAAAACTGAAATATTTTTTTCCATTTTATTAATTTATTGGCACTAACTTTTGCAGAGCTTCAAATGCTTCGATCTGTTTTATTTGGCTCAATAAATAATCCATATCATCATAGCCATTTAACAAACAGGTTTTCTTATAATTATTTATTTCAAATGTTTCAGTTTCGCCAGATTCCTCAATTACTATGGTTTGCGTTTCAAGTGTTACCGTTAATAAAGCAGTGCTGTCAAGAGCAAATATTTTTTTCAAAAAGGAATCTGAAACCTGTACAGGAAGCAAGCCATTATTTAGAGCATTAGACTTAAATATGTCCGCAAAAAAACTTGATACAATTACTTTAAACCCAAAATCAAGTAAAGACCAGGCAGCATGCTCACGTGATGATCCGCATCCGAAATTTTTACCTGCTACCAAAATCTCTCCTTTGTACTGTGGCAAGTTCAATACAAAATCACTTATTGGTTTATTACTATCACCTGACTTATATCTCCAATCGCGGAATAAATTTTCACCAAACCCATCACGTGTTGTAGCTTTTAAAAACCGCGCAGGAATTATCTGGTCAGTATCAACATTCTCAATCGGCAGTGGATAATATGTACTACGAATGATATCCATGAATTTCTTTTTTTGTTTTAATTATCTACAATCGTCCGCTTCCATCAATTCCCGCACATCTGTTATTACCCCTGTAATCGCTGCCGCCGCTGCAGTTAAAGGACTTGCCAGCAATGTCCGCGCCCCTCTACCCTGCCTTCCTTCAAAATTCCTGTTACTTGTAGAAACACAGTACTCCCCTTCTGGAATCTTATCTTCATTCATTCCAAGGCAGGCACTGCATCCTGGCTGACGAATTTCAAATCCGGCTGCTATAAATATTTTATCCAATCCTTCCGCATATACCTGCCTGGCAACCTGCTGTGAACCTGGAACAACCATGACGCTCACGTGTTCACTTTTCTTTTTGCCTTTTATTACACTTGCAACCAATCTCAGATCTTCGATCCTTGAGTTTGTACAACTCCCAATAAATACATGATGGATAGGAGTTCCGATAAGGGATTTGCCAGGCCTGAAATTCATATAACCAAGCGCCTTCATAAAATTCTGCTGCTCTCCCTCATCATCAATAGAATCTAATTCCGGGATGGCATTATTTATTGCTATCCCCAACCCAGGATTGGTACCATATGTAATCATAGGCTCAATATCACTGGCATTAATATTAACTTCGCAATCAAAAACAGGGTCTTTATCTGTGAATAATTTTTTCCACTTTTCCAGCTTTTCATCCCAATCATTTCCTACAGGGGCAAATCGCCTATTCCTGATATAGTCAAAAGTTTTTTTATCCGGAGCTATTAGTCCACCCTTTGCACCCATCTCAATACTCATATTACAAATGGTCATCCTCGCTTCCATAGATAATGCACGGATTGCTTCTCCAGCAAATTCAATGAAGTGACCTGTTGCTCCGCTGGAGGATAATTTGGAAATGATATAAAGGATGATATCTTTTGAAACAACTCCCTTCTGCAATCTACCTTCGATGTTAATACGCATTTGCTTTGGCTTATTCTGCAAAAGGCATTGTGTACCCAACACCATTTCAACCTCACTGGTTCCAATTCCAAATGCGATAGATCCAAATGCGCCATGAGTTGAAGTGTGACTGTCGCCGCAAACAATTGTCATACCCGGTTGTGTAATGCCTAATTCCGGGCCAATTACATGCACAATTCCCTGGTAAGGGTGACCAAGACCATACAATTCAATGTCATGATTTGCACAATTGTCTACTAATTGTTTTACCTGTATCCTTGAAAGCTCATCTTTGATAGGAAGGTGTTGATCATGTGTTGGAACATTATGATCTGCGGTGGCTACAACCTGTTTTGGGCGAAAAACTTTAAGCCCTCGTTTTTCAAGACCAGAAAATGCTTGTGGACTGGTTACCTCATGAATAAAATGTTTATCCACGTATAGCACTGATGGGCCATCTGGTATAGATTTTACTATATGGCTGTTCCAGATCTTATCAAATAATGTTTTACCCATAGTAACTTATTTATGCTACAACTACCTCTTTTAATTGGTACTGCTGTGCCAGTTGAAGAAGATCATCCTCCTCTATTTCCTTTTGCATATCAGCCATCTGAAGAAAAGACTTGTATAATATATCGATATCATTGCGATTATAGGAAAAGCCTAATTTTTGAAAGCGATGTGCTAATGCACTTCTGCCGCTTCTGGCAGTAAGAACAATTTTGCTTGCATCTGCCCCCACTTCTTCGGGATTTATGATTTCATAGGTAGAAGTATCTTTCAAAAAACCATCCTGGTGAATTCCGGAAGAGTGCGAGAATGCATTTGAACCAACGATGGCTTTATTAGGCTGAACTGGCATTCTCATTATATCAGCAACCAGCTTACTTATCGGGTTTAATTTTCTTGTTTGTATCCCTGTATAATATCCAAGATCAGGATGTTGTTTCAGGATCATAACCACTTCTTCTAATGAAGTATTGCCAGCTCTTTCACCTAATCCGTTGATGGTACATTCAATTTGCCTGGCACCATTTAAGACCCCTGCAATGGCATTTGCTGTTGCCAGACCAAGATCATTATGACAATGCGAGGAAATAACGGCTTTATCAATATTGCTAACATTATTAATTAAGAAGGCAATTTTTTCACCATATTGATGAGGAAGGCAATATCCTGTAGTGTCAGGAATATTGACGGTAGTTGCCCCGGCTTTGATGACTGCCTCGATAACTCTTGCAAGATATTCGTTATCTGTGCGTCCTGCATCTTCTGCATAAAATTCAACATCATCAGTAAAATTCCTGGCCCATTTAACACATTGCACTGCCCTTAGCAAAATATCTTTCCTGTTCGAACTGAATTTGCTTCTTATATGTGAATCTGAAGTGCCTATCCCTGTATGGATCCTCGGGCGTTTGGCATATTTCAAAGCTGCCGCTGCAACTTCTATATCTTTTTCTACAGCCCTGCTGAGGGCACATATAACGGTGTTTTTGATGCTCTTCGAGATTAATTCTACTGAATTAAAATCACCTGGGCTGGAAACCGGGAACCCAGCTTCTATTATATCAACACCCAATTCTTCAAGTTCTAAAGCCAATCTTACTTTTTCAACAGGATTCAACTTGCAACCCGGCACCTGCTCTCCGTCTCTAAGAGTAGTATCAAATATTAAAACCTGGTTATTGCTCATAAAATTATGTTGTTGAGTATGTACAAGTGGTAATTTCGAAAGTAACCTATCTAATAATGGCTTTCTAAACTAAATAACGGAAATTTACAATGCCGAAAAGAGAGGCAATTTGTTAAAAACCTTGCTATCGGCTAATTGCAGCACAAAACATTTACGATGTCCAATAGATCTACAGATTCGCTATTCCAGCTGATTCATTCACTTCAAAAGTCTGAAAAGCGCAATTTTAAATTATATGTGCAAAGAAACTCTGCTAACATTGACCTTAAATTCGTTCAACTATTTGACACAATTGACAAATTAACCGAATATGATGAGGAAGTAATCATTAATAAAACCCCGGCTATTAAGAAGCAGCAGCTTTCGAATATGAAGGCGCATTTGTTTAAGCAGATCCTTGCCAGCCTCCGGTTATTGGAAAGCAACGAAAACATTGATATTCAATTGCATGAACAACTGGATTACGCCCGTATCCTCTACAATAAAGGGCTGTACCTGCAAAGTTTAAAGATGCTCGATAAGATAAAAGAGAATGCCAGGGCTCACAACCAGGTCAGTATTCTTGTAGAAATTCTTTTTCTTGAAAAAAAGATCGAAACCTTACATATTACGCGAAGCATGCAGGATCGCGCCGACAGATTATCAACTGAAGCCGACGATACAAACAACCGGCTGGTAAGGATCACCAACTTATCCAATCTTGCACTTCAATTATACAGTTGGTATATCAAGAATGGTCATGCAAGAAATGAAAAAGACGAAAAAGAGATTGAAGATTATTTTAATAAACATATACCACTTCCAATTCCAACCGATGCAGGCTTTTATTCAAAATTATATTTATATCAATGTTATTGCTGGTATGCATTTATAAGACAGCAATTTCTCCTTTATTATCGATATACACAAAAATGGGTAGATCTTTTTCATAGTGAGCCAAAGATGATAGAGATTGAAACAGCCACCTATATAAAGGGTATGCACAATTTATTAAATGCACATTTCACACTTCGCAATTATAAAAAATTCCGTCATGCAATCCTTGAATTTGAAAATTTTAGTGATACTGATGTTGTTAAACTAAACGACAATAACAGGATCCAGGTATTTGTTTACCTCTACATTGCAAAGATCAGTCAACATTTCCTCCAGGGCACTTTCAGGGAAGGCATAGCGCTTGTTCCTTACATCGAAGGAAAGCTAAAGGAATTCGACCTTAACCTTGACCAGCACCGCATCCTGGTATTTTATTATAAGATCGCTTCTCTCTATTTTGGCGCTGGCAATTATGGAGATACGATCGATTACCTGAATAAAATTATCAATTGGAAAGTAGATTTGAGAAATGATCTGCAGTGTTATGCGCGCCTCCTTCACCTCATCGCGCATTATGAGATAGGCAATTTTGATTTGCTTGAATATCTTATAAAATCTGTGTACCGTTTTATGGCTAAGATGGAAAACTTAAGCCTTGTTGAGGAAGAGATATTTAAATTCCTTCGCAAAACCTTTCATCTTTCAGGGTGTAAGTTAAAGCCCGAGTTTGAAAAACTTTTAGAAACGATTAAGCAATTTGAGAAGAGCCGTTTTGAAACACGGGCGTTTGCCTATTTGGATATTATTTCATGGCTGGAGAGTAAAGTGCAGGAGAAGCCGGTGTATGAAATTATCAGGGAGAAATATTTGGCGGATACGAGGTGATGGTTTATGCCAGATTCCATCTTGAATCCCATTTGTCTTCGACAAAACCAATTCAGCCTTGAACTCACTATCCATTAATAAATCTTTAATTTCGGTAATTTTAGCGGAAGCTGCAATTGTTCCTGCATGTTTTCATTAATACACATATAAACGCTTCCGGTCCCTACCAGCATATTCACATGCATGCGCTTTACTTCATCCTGATCCATAAACTTATGTCGTACCATTTCATGATCACCTGTGTTTATCAATTCAATATCTGCATATATAAGTCACATCTTTTCTTATTTCTCCCAAACTTCTGCGGCACGAATGGGTGTCCAGGGCACTCCATTTTCCCCTTACAATACCATCCTCATCAATCACTATTACTGGGGGGCCATTCGGGAGCCCGTTTACCAGCGTTATTAACTTATTGGTAATAAATTAGTAAATTTGTTACTGATGCCCAAGGTTTTAGAAAT
>JADGPY010000232.1 GCA_017882205.1 Chitinophagaceae bacterium | reverse complement strand
TTAATTAATTGCCACTCGATTAGATTTATATTTCCATCGGCTATTTCTATACCCGTAATATCTCCATCATTAAAACAACAACAACCACTATTAAAATAAGTTGGTTTGATCTCCTTCTTCTTATCACTTCCCGAAACTTTCGCCAGATCAAGAATATTATTCGGATGCTCCTTATACTTACCGGATGCAAATACCGGCATGTGTGTATGTCCGGTGATCAGGATCATTCCTTGTTTGTTGCTACTCCACTCATACATCATGATATTGTGTTTGCCCCGGAGGTCATAATCTGTTGCGGGGGTGTTGATATTGATCTTAAGGTACCGTTGGATAGGTTGCCAAAGGTGGGCGACGATCCATGTACTTAATGCATTATTATCACTCATTTTATCACCCTGGTGTCCATGCGTTAAATACACCGTTAGCGGATGATCATTTATTATTGTTTTCAACAGAATTCCTTCATAAACAGGCAGGGGCAATGAAAAAATATCCTTAAACCATAGATTTACATCCAGCTTGTTTTTCCAGATAAGGTCATGATTGCCGAAGCTCTTATAATAGGCGTTGGCTTGCTGGAATTTTGCTTCTGCCCGTAAGGCTGTAACATTTTTTGCGATCACCTCCCTGGGAGTGTACTTCCATAACTCTTCGCTATCGCCAAGGTTGATGTACTTGTAACCATGAGCATGATAATATGCCAGTGCAGCCAGATAGTTCGGCTCATTATTAGCGAAATCATCGCCCGAATCCTTATTCCCTTTATGATGATCGCTGAATATTATGAACTTCTCTTTGGAAAAATCTATGTTCAATACAATACCTCTTCTTCCAGGCTTTTGGTCCAGACTTTTTAACAACCTGGTTAATGATGTAAATACCTTTTTTCTATCAGGAGCTGAACCCATTCTTGCCCCAAGCCAGGTAAATAAAGGCCTGAATATTAGTAGGAGAAGTTTTCTCATTGTTTCGATTACACCTATTTTTTAAGCGGCGCTACTAAAGAACCGTCCTATCACAGGTAATTTATTTAATTCTTTTCTTTCTATGCTGGCAACAAATAATCCGTAAAGGAACACCATCGTGGTGGCTGTCGATAAGCTGAATATCCTTGAAGTCCAAAAGTGAATCAATCCTTGATGGACAAAAAATAGCAGCACTACGATTACAATGTAGGCAACTAATTTTTTCCATGAGTATGGAATCCGGTAAGCTTTCTGTCCCCAAATATAAGAAATTACCATCATGCTGCCATAACAAAAGAAGGTAGCCCAGGCACATGCCATATAGCTATAATAGGGAATAAAAATATAATTAATTCCAAGTGTGATGGCAGCGCCGATCAGTGTTATGTATGCCCCGGAAATAGTTTTATGCGTGAGTTTAAACCAGATGGATAGATTATAGTAAATGCCTAAAAACATATTTGCCAGAAGCAGTATGGGCACTACTTTAAGCCCAACCCAATAACTCTTATTGCGGATGAAATATTTCCACACATCTATGTAAAGAGCCACCAGCAGGAACATAACTGTGATGGTTATCACAAAAAATTTCATAACTCTTGCATAAATTCGTTGCGGATTTTCGCCCTCCGATTGTTTAAAGAAAAATGGTTCTGCGCCCATTCTGAAAGCCTGTACAAACAAACTAATTAGAAGGGGTAGTTTATAGCAGGCGCCATAAACACCAACATCGTATTTTGCGCCTTTTACCCCTTGCGAAAGCCATCCCAGCATAATCCTGTCGAAGGTTTCATTTATCATACCCCCAAAACCAACTATGATTAATGGAAGCGAATATATCATTATCTGGCTCCATACTTTTTTATTAAATACCCAGGTGAAAGAAAGTAATTCCCGTAATAATATTAGAAGCGTTACAAATGAGGCAATCAGGTTGGCGATCAGAACATATCCTACCCTATAATCTTTAATAAAATATTTTGCCACAATGCCGTTAGGGTTCTTTTCAACTATCCATGGGCATACGGAAATAAAGAAGTAGGTAAGTGCGATGGTAATTAGTATATTAATAATACGTATTGATGCGAACTTTTTAGGCCTTCCATCTTGCCGTAGTTTTGCGAAAGGCAAAGCAGTTAAGGTATCAAATGCAATAATCAGCGCGCTGTAAGTTATGAACTCGGGGTGATCATCTAGTTTTAACCAGTTTGCAAATGTTGTATGGGATAAAATCAAAAGGGTGGTCAAAAATATAGTGCTGATGATAATAGAGATAGAAGAAGTACTATAAATGTCTTTTTTAAATCCTTCCTTTTGTGAAAAGCGGAAATAAGCAGTTTCAATGCCATAGGTAAAAATGACATTTAGAAAGGGCATGGCGGCATAAACAAGAGTCATTTCGCCATATTCGGTAGGGCCACTAAACGCACCAGTTAAGTAAGGCGTTAACAGATAGTTCAGGAAGCGTGCAGCGATTGAACTGGCGCCATACCAGACTGTTTGACTTGCCAGGGATTTAATGCTGCTCAATTATCAGGGTTTAAAGATCAAATTTAACTGTATAAATTTTAATCCACAGCGATTTGGAGAGTCATTGTTACAATTCGTATCTTTAAAAAAATAGCCCTGTCATGAAAAAATATTTATATACCCTTGTTGGACTCTTCTTTTTTAATTGCGCTGCTTTTTCGCAAGCTCAATATAAATTCATTGATTTCAAGAATGCACAAAAGCCCGCGATTGTAAATGATATACTATATCCTGAAAAAACTGTAGATGGTGCATTGGCGGATAAGTTGGGAAAGCTAGGCTACAAGGGAAAAGAATCAAAAGGCTTTACCATGTACAGAGCAGTGTCTTTGCCGGAACTCGGCCCTGGAAATTATGATCTTTATTTTGCTATGGATAAAAAAAGCAAAAAGGAAAAAGATATTACAACCGTTACAATGCTGATCTCTACGGGCAATGAAAATTTTGTGACTGATTCTTCAGATGCCCATTTAATTGCCAGTGGTAAGACGTTTTTAGAAAATCTTGTTACAGGGGTGGCGGCATATGACCTGGAACAACAGATCCAGGCGCAGGCAGATGTTGTAAAAAAAGAAGAAAAGCGGTTAAAGGCATATAGTGATGATGCCGATGATATGCAGAAGCGAATAAAGAAATTAGAGCAGCAGATCGAGCAAAATCAGAAAGACCAGGACGCAGAGGTTAAGGAGCTGGAAAAGCAGAAGCAGTTGTATGAAACGCTAAAAGCCAGGAGGAGTCATTAGGGCCAGTTCTAGAACTGGATCTTCTTCCTCCCTTGCTTTATTTCTGCGTTTTTCTTTTTAGTATCTATCCTTCTTTCTTTAGCTGCTTTGGATGGTTTGGTGGGTTTACGCTTTTTGGGTTTGATCAACGCCTTGGCAATAAGGGTATTTATTTTTTTTATTACCAGCTCTTTATTACCAAGTTGTGATCTTTCGGTTTGATTTTTTACCTGCAGAAATCCTTCGTCGGTTATTTTATTGGCCAACTTCTCCTTTATCATCAGCTTTTCTTCTTCCGTTAAGATAGCTGAATTATCAATATGGAGATAGCCTTCCACCATGGTTTCAACCTTGTTTACATTCTGCCCGCCCTTGCCTCCACTACGTGCAGTTTTAAATTTTATTTCTTTTGTTACATCCATTAGCGTGTGAAGGTATGAGTTCCTGGAATTGCTTAGCGCTCAAGTCGTTCGGAGCATCCCGACCGCTTGTTGCCTGGTACTTAGTATTAACAAGTTAGATAGTACTAAGATTTTTTACGTTAATTTTAATTAAGAAAGAAAAAAAATACATTTTTGTATTCCACAGAAAGAGGAAAAATGAATAGGATATATAATTCTTTGGTAGAAAGAAAGCGACAGGGCAAGAAATCGTTTGCCGTCCTGATTGATCCGGACAAGGTAAATGATGAAAAAATGCAGCAGCTTATCAGCCTGGCCATTAGTGCCAGGGTTGATTATTTCCTTGTGGGCGGAAGTCTTGTTATTTCAAACTACCTGGATGAATGTGTACAGTTCATCAAAAAGTCGTGTCAGATACCGGTGATCCTATTTCCAGGTAGCCCTTCACAGATCTCAAAGTATGCAGATGCATTACTATATCTTTCC
>JADGPY010000024.1 GCA_017882205.1 Chitinophagaceae bacterium | reverse complement strand
GTTAGCGTTTTGGCAATAAAAGCCATCCAGGAACAACAACAGGAGATTGCTGAACAGGGTGCAGAAATAAAGCAACTAAAAAAAGAAATAGAAGAATTAAAAGCTTTGGTAAAAAAATAAATTACTCTAATTTATATTTTTATATTGGATAGCAAGATCTGCAAAGTTTCTTATTATTTTTTTCTTTTGGGAATTACCCGTTATACTGCCTCTGCGATTAAATACCTGGTATTCCCGGGGTCTAAATTTATTTCCCATAACATAGGATGATCTATTTCATAACCATAACAAACCCACCATTCCCTTTAATCGTAACCTTCATTTTTTTATTTTTTCCAAGATCAACCATCAGTCTGCTGAATGACATGCTATCATCACCATCTGCAATTAAAACACCTGTACTGTTTTGAGGAATAAAACCAAGATCAAGTGTTATTTCTCTATCTGTTTTTTCTCCGTTAATTCCGGCTATAAACCATTCCTTGTTTCCTTTTCGGGCTACCACAAAGTACTTCCCGGGGTAACCATCAATAAATTTTGAATCATCCCAATATGATGGGATGTTTTGCAAGAATTCCTTTACATAATCAGGCACATGCTGCATGCCGGTTGGTGTTTCAGCAAGATGTTGTATACCTGATAAAAAAATAACCGGTAAAGCAAGCTCAAATGCGCTGCTTGTCCTGCGTTCTTTCTTTGGAATTTTATAGAGACACATGGGCGTAAAGTCCATAGGGTCAAATACATTTCTTATGAAAGGAATAGTAGTTGCATGAAACGGTTCTTCATCAGTGTTCTTTTGTTCAAAAGTTATGAACTCCATTCCTTTTATAGCTTCCATTGTCACAAGGTTTGGATAAGTGCGCTGCCACCCACGTGGAAGCGTAGCGCCATGACAGTTAACCATCAATTTGTTATCTGCTGCATCTTTAAAAATATCAATGTAATACTGAATCATTGATTGTCCGTCGCCACCAAAAAAATCTACTTTGATTCCCTTGATGCCCATCTCATGTAACCTGGCAAATTCTTTTATCCTTTCTTCATGGGTAACCAGTTTATCTCTGGGAGTAAACTTTACAGTATTCCAGCTTCCGGCAGAATTGTACCAAAGCCATATGCCTATGTTTTTTGTTTTTGCATAGTCAGTAAGTTCCTGCACTTTTTCATACCCGATCTTTTTATCCCAACCTGCATCAATAAGGCAATATTGCCAATTCATATCGGCAGCATAATCAATGAATTCTTTTTGAACATTATAAACCGTAGAATCATCTTTTAACAATACCCAACTCCAGGAAGCCTTTCCTGTTTTAATAAAAGACTGATCCATTTTAATTGCTGGCTTTGCAAGATCAGTTCCTAAAGTTGATTCTACTATTGTTTTTAAACTTCCTGCTGCAATAATCCGCCATGGCGAATACCAGGGTAGCATGGATTGGGGACCCAAGGCTCCGCCCGGAAATATTTCCGCCTCTTCAGGAAAACCAACTGAATATTCACCGTCCGGAGAATCCTGCCGAAGACGGGTTGCGCAATAAGTTCCATCCAGACTTCCTTCAGTAATTAAAGCCCAGGCATTGCCGGTTTTAAACAGTGCAGGATAAACCCAGCCCGCTTTGCCGGGTGCAGGTGTGCCTACATCAATTTCTTTTTGATAATATTCTTCATAAGCTGGATTTGAATGCTCAAAGCCGCTCTTAGCTTCTTGCATAGGCTGCATCCAGGCCTTTGTTTCTTTTGGAAAATGGAAAGATGTGATCTCTTCCTTTATTTTCTTTATGTCAGAAGATTTGCCGGGAAAATAATACTGAAATGCAACCCCATCATTTGATACCTGGAAAATAATATCCATTTTTTTACCAGATTCATTTTGTAAATGGAAAACTCTTTTGTTGGCTTTATAAATATTTATTCTCCGCTTGGCATTAAAGGTTTCGTATTTATCGGTGACTAATTCTGAAGCAGAAACTGATATTAGTGAAAGATCATTTGAAAAATCCTCGTCTTCGCAAATTATTCCTAGCCTGGAATTGGTTAGCAGGGGTTGGTTATTTAATGTAATTGTGTAAAAAGCATGCTTATCATTTGCGAGCCATACCTGAGCGCTCAGTTTTTTATCAGGGCTTGCGATGATGCTTTTTTGAGATTGGGCCGGAACTTGATTTGTTGAAATAATTGCGATGGAAAGAGCAAAGATGAATTTGATCTTCATGAGATAGTTATTTTAATATTTTACTTCAACTCAAGCACCACCACAGAAAATGGTGGCAATTTTACAGTAAGCATATTTGCTTTTAAAGATGCAGATGTAAACGCCGCAGGCTTTATTTTCTCCGGGTTTTCAAAAGTATTATGATCCTGTATTTTGGATGAGGCAAGTATTCTTCCCGTTACAGAAGTGAGATTATATGAACTTACATCTATGGCCACATCCTGCGCTTTTTGAAGATCAATATTTACCAAAGAAATATGTATCAGCCCAGCTTTATCCTTTGATGCAGATACAGAAACAGCCGGTAATTTTTCGCCAGCTACACTATAATCATTGCTCTTTAAAGTAACTGGCAAATAAGTTGCATCCTGGTGAACATTGTACATTTCCATCACATGATAGGTTGGCGTGAGGATCATTTTTTCTTCATTAGTAAGAATCACGGCCTGCAATACATTTATTGTTTGTGCAAGGTTAGCCATCCGAACACGCTCTGAATGATTATTAAATATATTAAGCGTGGTACCGGCTATCATTGCATCTCTCATTGTATTTTGCTGGTAAAGAAAACCAGGATTGGTACCGGGCTCTACATCGTACCATCCGCCCCATTCATCCACTACCAGGGCAACTTTTTTACGCGGATCATATTTATCAAGGATCACTTCGTTTTTTGTTATTAGTTCATCCATGAACAAGGTTCTTTTCATGGTAGTAAAATATTCCTGTTCACCAAAATCTGCTGCAGAGCCTTTCTTCTTCCAATCAATAACAGCGTAGTGATGTAACCCGATGCCTTCTATCATGCCCGGGGGAATATTCTTCATTAAGGTTTCTGTCCAATTATAATTTGCAGAATTTGCACCCGATGCAATGCGAAAGATTTTATTGTCATTCGACCAGCCTGACATAAACGTTGCATACTTGCGATAGAGATCAGCATAGTATTCCGGCCTCATGTTTCCACCGCAGCCCCAGGCCTCATTTCCAACCCCCCAGTATTTTACATTCCACGGCTTGTCTCTTCCATTTTCACGACGAAGCTTTGACATCGGACTCTCCCCTTCAAAGCTTACATATTGAACCCAGTCAATTAATTCCTCAACGGTGCCACTGCCAATGTTTGCAGCCATGTAGGGCTCCGCGCCCAGCAGTTCACACATGTTTAAAAAATCGTGTGTACCAAAGCTGTTGTTCTCTGTAACTCCACCCCACCACTTGTTCACCATTGTGGGACGTTTATCTTTTGGCCCAATGCCATCTTTCCAATGATATGTATCGGCAAAGCAACCTCCCGGCCAACGAAGGTTTGGTATCTTTAGTTTTTTTAGTGCTGCAACTACATCATTGCGAATACCATTAGTGTTAGGTATTTTTTTGTTTCCCTCACCAACATAAAAACCTCCATAAATACATCTTCCTAAATGCTCGGCAAAATGTCCATAAATATTTCGGTCGATTAGGTGAGTGGAAGTGTCTTTGTTTAAAACAATCGTGTTTTGCGCAGAGATGGCGTGAATTAAAAGAAAAGAAAATACAAAGCAGATCGATTTTTGCATAAAATAAAGTTACAATGACTGAAATAGTTATTGTAAATGTATTACACTGTGCAGTGATATGCAAATGAAAACGAAGAACAATCCAGGTTAATTATTTCTTCCGCCGCCACGATTTCCGCCGCCTCCGGGGCCGAAACCACCATTGCGACCACCACGATCTCCATTGCCGCCATGTCTTTCACCTGGCATACGCTGGAATTTATTACCAACAAATTTTTGCAATCTTAAATTAAATGATAAGAGGAAATAACGTCCGAGGCGGTTGTTCTGAATATCTGTAACAGTTGTACCATTTACATCTCTTGATATGCCAGTGTTTTGATTGAAGAGATCATATCCCTGCAGGCGGAATGTGCCTTTATTACCTTTAAGAAAGCGGCGCTCAAGATATAAATTAAGGATAGTTGGGTTAGTGTTGACCGTGCTTATAAACCCTGTGTTTACACTTTTTGTAATGTCATATCCAAAAGTCCAGTTCTTTAAAAAATAATTTTTCCCCTCAAGTCCAAGGCTCAGCGTTTTTACTTCTGAGGTGTAAACGTACGTTGGATAGTTAGTAGTATTTTTATTGATGTTATAACTTCCGTTGACGTTAAGATCAATTATATCAGGAATGTCAACCCGTAAACGCGCACCTGGTTTAATCGTCCAGTTATGACCTGAGTTTTTTTGATTATCAGTAAAAGAAATATTGTTATCATAACTGGCAGAAGCGCTAAGAGTAGCTGATAATACTTTCTTTGCAAATGGTTGGGTAACAGACATATTTCCACTGAAACTGTAAAAACCGTTGGTGTTTAAATAGCTAGTTGTTCTGCCTGTACCATTTGGATCATTAACCCTGCTGCTAACAATTTTATTTTGTACTTCATCAAATGATACATTACTAAAAAGAGAAGTGCCGGTTAATATCCCAACCTTATTATATTGTAAACTAAACCGGTTGGTGAACTCGGCTTTAAGATTTGGATTTCCTACAACAATGTTTTTAATATTTGAGCTATCAGTTACGGGTTGCAACTGTGTAAAACCAGGCTCACGACTAGATCCTCCATAGTTTAGAGTTAAAGAATTGGTTCGTGAAAAGTTATATGCAAAACGTGCTGTTGGCGCAATATTAAAGTCTGTATTTCGTGTGGTAATATTTCTTCCATTATCCATCCCTGTAAGTACTGATGGCTGTGCCACAATTCCAAATAAAAAGTTGTACTTCGTTTTGTAAGTGTGAAGGCTCAGGCCATAGCGGTTTGTTATAAACTGGTAATTATAATCATTGCTCAGTTTCATATTTTTTATATTCGCCCCTGTTATCGAATCAATATCATTCACATCACGAAGACTTTTAGTGCTGGAATTATTCCACGTATAACTGGCTTCAAGTGCGGTAAATTTTCCAATAGGCTCCGCATAAGAGAAACGAATGTTGGTAGTGGTGTTGACATTAGTATTACCAATAAGCTGGTCCTGGAGTGTTTGAGTTGGCAGCGGAGTTATAAAAGTTGAATCAACATTATAATAACTGTTCTGAATATTTCTATCCTGCTGGCGTTGAGAATAATTTATAGTTCCATACACGTCAAAATTTCTTCCATGCTTTTTAAATTTATGAATATAAAAAAGATCAGATCCCCACGCAGGTGTTGAGGTTGTGCTCCCGGAAATACCGTTACTCAATGTGTAATATTTTGGTTTGCTATACTCCGAAATTGAATTGTTATCATTTTTAGCAGACGCGTAAGAAAAATAAGGTGTAACCTTTAGATAGTTTACAGTATCCATTTTATATTCCACGTTCCATGTAAGCCGATGGTTATAGCTATTCGAATTACTCTCACTTGTTTTTTTAGTTGAATTAATGTTCAGCGGATTAAAATCCTGCTGAAAGGATGTACCTATTGTATTATTAATTCTGCCGGCATAACTGTAACTACCATAAGTTGTTATCTTTTTGCCCCAGGAATCCCTGTAATTTAATCCAAGAGATTTTGAGTAAGTGGTTCCATCACCGCCGCTGCCACCACGTTCAGCGCTTCCGTAATTTGCACCCCTTGCGCCACCACCACGGCCCCCGCCATTAAAATTAAAACTATTGGCGTTAGTATTATTTAGAGATCCCAATAAAGATATTTGCCTGTCTTCTTTAAAATTATTTGCTGAAACTTTTGCTATATACCTGTCATCGGTTCCTGCAGCAACAGTGCCGTTTCCGAAGCTCCCTTTGTTTTTGTTTTTTTGAATAGTGATGTTTAATACTTTTTCCGGATCACCTTCTTTAATGCCGGTCATATTTGCCCTATCTCCATAATCATCAATTATCTGGATGTTCTCCGTTATATCAGCAGGAAGATTTTGTGTGGCAGTTTGCACATCACCCCCAAAATAATCTTTGCCATTCACACGAACTCTTTTCACTTCCTTACCCTGTGCTGTTACAACACCATCTTTATCTACCGTAACACCAGGAAGTTTTTTAAGAAGATCTTCAACCGGTGCACCTTCCCTAACTTTATAGGCACTAGACCGATATTCAATCGTATCTTCTTTAATAGTGATCGGATTTGCAGTTATTACAACTTCACTCAATTCATTTGTCTTTATTTTTAATGTTACCGGGTCGATGATAAATGCTTTGCCCTGCTGTTTGCCTACAGTATAAGCCTGGGTATAATTTTCAAACCCAATAATTGTTATGGTGATAACAAATTCAGAAGAAGCAACACTGGTAAAGTGGTACTTGCCCGTAGCATTGGTTTTAGTAGAAAGATTTTCGGTTGATGATTTTAAGTTTACGGTAGCATCTGAAAGAGGACTTTTTGTTAAATCAACAACACTCCCGCTGACTGCCCTTGTTTGCTGGGCAAAAGAGGGTAAAGACAGAAACATAATAAATATAAACAGTATATATATTCTCATAAATAAGTTAAGATTATTATTAGTGAAAGCCCTTTTACAATGAAGCCCCGAATGCCGCTTTTTGACCAGACTAACATTGGATGCTCAATTGTTAATTTTCCTGTGCTTTGGAGGCACTTACTTTTCAGAGTATTCAATTCATCAGGCGTAGCTTTTGTAAAGCTATTCCATTTTCCTTTAGAAGGCGAGATAAATATAATCACTGACAACGGCTATATCAGCACATTTTGGCCCACCGGTAAATTGTTAAGCGACCACTGTGCTGTACTGTCCTGTATGCCAACATCCTCCCTGTCTATAGCAAACCGCCATTCTCCTGCCAGAGAAATTTGCTGGGCAAATGAATTATTGGCAGTGAAGAAAACCAGGAAGCAGATACTGCGAATGATTTTATTTATATTAAAAAATGATGTCATATTATTATTATTCAGGGTAATTTTTTTAATCCTTCCCATCTTACTTTCCATTTTCCATCCTTCGGTATCCCGGGATTTTCTTCTGTGCAGCCATCATAGCCGGC
>JADGPY010000231.1 GCA_017882205.1 Chitinophagaceae bacterium | reverse complement strand
TTTTTTTCTGTTTTGATAATTGAATTCATTCTTTCACGAATATATCTTGTTACATCTCCAAATGTAGCTATCCAAAGATTATTCTCGTTGGATTTCATATACTTGAAATACTCTTCAAGTAGATTGCTTGACAGAGCTTCCCATCCTATCCCGTCAACACCGTGGAATACCAGCACCAGCCATATATTATCATTTACAGATGTGGTGTCAATCCATGATTTCATAAATGATAAAGAAGTTTTGGTAGTTGCACCACGTTGCCACTGTACATATTCCATTTCAGCAGATCTCGGATTTTCACTGTTTCCACGGTTAAGTTCTTTTAAATAGAGCTCGGGCATCCCGTTTCTGAGGGCAGGATAAACCTTATGTGCATATTCCAATGCCCTTTTGTTTTCAGAGCCGAAAGGAACTTCTGCTGAAAAAGTATGTTTGAGTCCAAGTTGATTAAAAATCTCTTCCCGACTCTTTTCTAGCTCGTAAAGTATATTTTCCTCATCTAGAGCAGCCAAATACGGATGTGTAACCATATGACTCGCAAACTCATGGCCCTGCGCTGCATAAGATCTGATATCATCCCAGGTTATACCTTCTGTTTCATGTACCCCATCTTCAGTTCTCCCTAAAGAAGGGAAATCTCCAAGTCGTACTTTTTCATAGAGCTCATCAATAATTTTATATGCCTTCCCGGGATTACCTTCATCGAACTGTTCGCCAGCTTTGATATGATATTCAAGAGTACCATTCAAGCCAAGAAATCCTGCTGCCGAAGACCTTTCAAAAAAATTGTCTTTATTGGTTGGTATCGTAGCAGTCTCTGAGATGATAGTCTTTACAGGCCGCCCAATAAAAGTGCCCTTGTATTGTGATCCGGTTATTTGACTGGTATTTATAAAGAAAGTAGCCGGAATCTTCAGATTGTTCATTATAGGAAGGGCTTTCCGGAATTGATTTAGGCTGCCATCATCATAAGTGATTGATACAGCACCTCTTTTCCCGAATTGCCATTTTGTTATCTCCGTTTCCCCAATGCTTCTCTGCTGCGTTGCACAAGAACTTAGAACGAAAACACCTGCAAACACAAGTACAATTTTATTCATTCTGCTAATTTTAAGTTTGTATTACATTGTATGCAAATTTGTCAGAAACCAATTCGTAAAATAACTTTTAACCCATCCATAACCAATTCCATTGTTGCAAATCATCTCATTTTGTGTAAATTCCTTAAAAAGATCCAAATTACTTTGTAAATGGCTTTGTAAAAAGAGGATTGTCTGCCTTTTTAAAGAATTCTTCCTTAATTTGTTGTAGTGTTTTGTCAGACTTCATATATTTTATTAATTCGACAACCTGATCTGCTTCTCTTGCAATTTGTAATTCACCTAGCCGAACGCTATGCTGACTGGCATCACCCATATAATGGTTTGGGTAGCTTGCATACCAATTAAAACCATTCCCTGTTGTACCATACGGAATACGTAGCCTGTTTTGGTCAGCACCTGATTCGCTGTTTATTGCATCTTTGTCGACTAGCTCAGGATAGAGATATAACATATTGGAAGTCTCCGACTCTCCAGCATGTCCATCGAGTGTAGCTTTTGTCAAGGACTTTATCTCTCGTTCCCTTACAGGATCTGTATCTTTCCCCGGCTCGTCATTCTCAAATAAAACTACTTCATAATCTCTTGGACTCGAAAGCTGGTTTTCTAACCAAAACGTGAGAAACCTTGGATTACCTCCATGTCCGCTTAAAAGAATAATCTTTTTCAATCCGTTTCTTGACAATTCGCTACATGTCTCGTCAAGCACTTTCCAAATAAGTTCATGACTGTAAGCTATTGTCCCTGGTTGGCTTCTTGCTTCATTAATCTGGCTAAAACAATATGTTGGAAAAACAATGGCATATTCTTTTTCAGCAGCTTTGCTTGCAACCGCACGGACATCATACATATCAGTACCTAGTGGAAGATGTGTCGCATGCTTCTCATAAACTCCGATTGGGATAATACAGACTCCACCTGAGAGTTCAACTGCTTTTACAAAATGAGGTGCTGTTAATTCTTCCCATTTGACTGACAGGCTTTTCTGGACAGGTTGCTGTGCTAATACAACAGCAGCAATGAATAAACCGGGTAAAAAAACAATAACTTTTTCATAATGCTTTTGTTTTACAGATTTGTAATTAAAATTTGAGTTTGAATTATTAAGAATTCTATGTTCTTATTTTGTATCCTCTAATAGCGTAGAAAAGGATGAACAAAAAACATGGAACTGTTATCCAGTAGGCATCTTGTGAGCCGACTACATCTTTAAAAAATCCGTACAATGTTGGGAAAACTGCACCACCGAAAATTGCAGTGACCAAAAGGGAACCGCCTGTTTTGGTGAACTTGCCCAAATCGGATAAAGCAAGAGGCCATATAGTTGGCCACATGAGGGAGCATCCCAGCGCCATGAAAGAGATAAACCAGATAGACATAGGTCCCGGTGTTAATACAACCAGCAACGAACCAGTTAGGGCAATAATAGAGCAAATCAGCAAAGCCTTTGCCTGGCTTAAATACTTAGGAATAAAAATTATTCCGCAAATATAGCCAACTGTCATACCTATTGGGGCAATCCATGCATATAGGTCGGCATTTGGGAGGTTAAGGCTTGTGGCATAATCCACAAGTGTAGATAATGAAATGACTTCAACCCCAACATATACAAACAGTGTGATAACTGCCAAAATAAAGTGGGGAAATTGTAAAAGAGAGGTTTTATTTGCCGCATAGGGGCAGTCATTAACACTTCCGGGATCTTCCCCAACGGCTTTTACTGCGGGCAGGGGCGAAAAATAGGCTAGTATGCCTAAAAGAATAAATACCCCGATAATGATGAAAAATGGAAGATTAATGTCGGCCAGATTTACATCTTTAACACTTTTATTTATTACCAATGCAAGAAATAGAGGCGCAATGGGCCATGCCAGTTTGTTGGCTATTCCCATGAGGCTAATTCGCCTGGCAGCACTTTCTAATGGTCCTAAAATAGTGACATAAGGATTTACAGATGCCTGAAGAAAAGCATTGCCCATACCGCTGATAAAAGAGGCGAGAAGAAATAGGGGAAGGCTCTCTATCTTTGCCGAAGGAATAAAGAGATAAAAACCCACAGCAAACATGAAAAACGAAAGTGTCATGGTATATTTATAACCAATGCTGTGGATAACCCTCGAGGCAGGATAGCTGAAAATTAGAAAAGCAGCAAAATTAGCGCCAACAACCAGGTACGATTGCCCTGAAGAGATCTGCAGAGTTTTGTTTAGCAGAGGAACGAGGTAACTGTTAATTCCCCAGGAAAATCCTATGGCAAAAAACATGATACCAATAATGATTATTGGGAATACGTACGATTTCTTGTTACTGTCGCTTACGGTTGATCCGGCATTCATGATTTCTAATTTTAATTTTAAAAATTGTAATTTCCCCTGATTATTTAACCACAACCAGTTTGCCAAGTATTACTTTGATGACGCGTAAAATTATTTGGTTTTGGTTCTTTTTAATAACTCATCTATTGGCATATTAATTTGTTTGCCTATGGGTTTACCATATCTGTAAGTAATAACTTTAAGATGCAGGGCGTCTTTAGGAATGAGCAATGGCTTTTCATATTTAGGATAATACTCATCCGGATTTGTTTCGTCAAATGAGTAATAAGTAGCAAGTCCAGGAACTTCAGTTTTCAATTCTACTATTAATTGACCATATACGTCAATAGAAGGATAAAAAGAAGCATTATACATGCTGAGGGCATATTTAATTTTTGCAACATCCATGCGCTCAAACTGGTATTCTACTCTTGTAACAAAGCCGGGCCAATTCTTTTTTTCTTTTGGAGACCATAATGATTCTGCTACTGCAAGTCCTCTTGGCCATAATAAATATTCAGCCGCCCTCATATTAGTTACGTTTTCACTCCATAAACATGCTTCACCTCCAAGTATCAAATTTGGATCAACTCCCGGAGGTATTGGTTCAAACTTATAAGACTGGTTTAAGCGTAATGTATCAAATTCAGGAGGTTCAACAAAGGGATCTCCCTGCATGAGTTCAACATATGTATAATCCTTCGGCGCCATTACTACTTTATGACCTTGCTTTGCAGCTTCTATTCCACCATTCATTCCACGCCAGCTCATTACAGTAGCTTCAGGAGCCAATCCTCCTTCAAGGATTTCATCCCACCCTATCAACTTTTTGCCTTTTGATTGTATGATTTTTTCAACCCGCTTTACAAAATAGCTCTGCACTTCGTTCAAATTCTTTAAACCTTCTTTTTGCATCAGCGCTTTTACAGCTTCGCTTTTCTCCCAAAAATTTTTAGCAGTTTCATCACCGCCCATGTGGATATATTCAAAAGGAAACAATTGGGCAACTTCTGTAAATACTTTGTCTAAAAATTCATATACTTTTTCATTTGCCGGGCACAGGTTGTTATCAATTAAAGCCCTGTTTTCATTTTTGCCCCATTCCATGAACTCTTCACCCGCATTTACAGCATAAGTGCCCGGGGTACACGATAATTCAGGGTAAGAAGCTATTGCTGCCATGCTGTGTCCAGGAACGTCAATTTCAGGTAAAATACTTACAAACCTGTCTTTAGCATATTGAACAATTTCTTTAATGTCATCTTGTGTAAAAAAGCCACC
>JADGPY010000230.1 GCA_017882205.1 Chitinophagaceae bacterium | reverse complement strand
TACCCATCCCATTTTATTTCGTATTGCCATTCTGCATTGTCAAAAGGTTTTTCAACAAGTGTTGCGAGCATTGGAGATAATTTAACAGGAAACTTCGCGCGTCTGCCTTCAGTTTTAATTTTATCAGGTGAAGAAATTTCTTCTGATATAGCTTCTTTTTTATTTTTCGCAGATGCTGTCTTTACATCAGTGTGTTTGTTCAGCACTACTTGTTTGGCTCCGTAAAAGTTGGTCGTAGTTTTTTCCAGCTGCACTAATGTTTTTTTAGAGATAACAGATTTATCTTTCAACGTTATATCTTCTTTTGAAACATATTTATCTTTTACCTTAAATATCAGCCAGGCATTTTCGCCTCTGCCATGAGTTTTTACCAGCGCATATTCACCTTTCAGTTTTTTTCCATGCAATACAATATGTAGTTTTCCAGAATAAATACCACTGCGCAATTCTTTATCCTGCATTTTTTTATTTTTCCCCTTAGCATCAGCAAGCTCATAAAAGCCTTCATCCCAAACGATAACAGTACCTGCACCATAACCGCCTGGAATAATTCCTTCAAAATTCCTGTAATCGTAAGGATGGTCTTCCACCATCATGGCAAGCCGCTTTACATCGGGATCGATAGATGGACCTTTAGGAACTGCCCAACTTTTAAGCACACCTTCCATTTCTAAACGGAAATCATAATGTAAATGGGAAGCATCGTGTTTTTGAATAACAAAACGCAATTTTTCAGTATCAGCCTTACCACCTTTAGGTTCGGGGCTTTCCTTGAAATTTCTTTTCTCTTTGTATTTCGTTAGTGCCATAAGTCTTTGCATTCATTATTTTGTACGAATTGAACCCTTTTGTTCAAATTCTCCCAAGTCGAATAAATCATTAACACCATAGCCTACCTCCTTTTCACCCCCAAGTCCCTTATAAGCAGGCGGAAGCCAAACGGCTGTAAACCCCGCCTTTGAAAGTTCAGCAGCATTTTCAGCTAATTGTTTCCATAATGTTCCATCACCAGGACTGTACCAATGAAAATATTGCATCATTATACTATTGATTTTATGCATATCAATTATCCTCTAAATTAATTTAATCATTGCCTCATTTTGTTTTATTAACCGCTCGTGCACTAGCAAGTAAATTGAAATTTCTCCAGGCAAACTATGGGAAAGTTCTTGAAGGGAACAAAGTTACTGGCATAATATCCTGAAGTATTACATAATTCTCATCATAAATTACATAATTGACATTTTAATCTTTATTCTCTGATAGTATCATACGGTATCATAGGGTGACTTCTGTACGTGGAAAAACAGCCTCTTAGTTACGTCTCTTACCTATCCGTAGTATCAGAACTACTATAAGAACTATGACTGCAACCGTAACAAAAATACCTACATCCATACCCGTTTTGAATATTCCCCCAATAACGCTGCATGAATTCACCATTAATATAAGGAATAGAACAAAAATAGCTGGTAAAAATTTTAAAGTTTTCATGGCAAGAAATATTAGTGACATTAAAAATAAAATAGTGATCAAATTAAACATTACATTACAAAGATGGTGCATTCGCCAGATCTAAACGTTACACAATATTGAGAAAATGTTACATGATTAAGTAATAAAATACTCTTTCAATAACAATTAAAACTCTGTTTAAAACAGGCTTCTGCTTTTCCTGCGTTCATTTTTGAATTTTCTTCTCGGCGCTTCATTATTCAGATTGTTCATTTTACGGTATGCTTTTAATAAAGATTTAGGGAATTCACCTTTATATTCAATTTTATAAAATGAAAATCCATTATATGGAACAACACTTTCTGACGAAAGAATGCTAACACTTTCAGTAGTCTTTTAAAAAGCTTGTGCTGTTTTATATAAGATGTTATTTTCCGAAAATGTATTTTCATACACGTAAAGATCAGTATGAGAGATAGTTGAATTTAGAGATTAAGATTCTATTTGGTGATGGCTCTAATATTTTTTCTAACCTTTTGTTTCTGCTCATTCAATATTTTAATATCATCTATCGAATGAGAAACTTTCGAGTTTTTTTCCTTTTTGATTATTGCGGCCAGCTGTCTGTAGTATTTATTAACCTTCACAAGTTCCTCTTCGGTTAAATCCTCAATGCTAACAATGCGGTTGCTTGCTTTTTCATTTGCGGCGATAAGCTCATTGAGTTTAATTTGAATTGCAATCGCATCTTTATTTTGTGTTTTTTGAATAAGAAAGACCATAAGAAATGTTACAATGGTTGTAGCGGTGTTAATTACAAGTTGCCAGGTATCAGAGTAACCAAACATTGGACCGGTTATTATCCATACAACAATCGCCAGACATGCAATGATGAAAGCATAATTACTTCATGTGGCCTTTGTTGCTGTGGTAGCAAATTTTTCAAACCAGTCTGATTTATTTTTATCCATCTTTGTGAATTTTTAGTGAAAAAGCATAGAACGCTCTGTTTCTACGCTTTTTCAAATTAAAAAATGAAGTTGAAGTTAGCTTATTGCTGTTCCTGGGAAGCCTCAACATTGACAGCATTATCAGCAACTTAAGTAAGCTTGTTATCTGCAGCTTTTTCCTCATTCAAAGTTTGTTCGAACAGGTTAGCGGCTTCGGTAATTCCAAGCGTCTCAGCAAACTGACGAAGTGTTCCATAGGATGCAATTTCGTAATGTTCTATCTTTTGCCCGGCTGAAATAATGCCTGCGTCACGCATAGAACCTTCTTCACATTCTTCCATGATTTCGCCTCCTTCTTTTATCCGACCTTCCATGGCTTCGCATTTTTTAGCAGTAGCCTTTTTGCCGATAATTTCAAAAACCTTTTCTACACGGACTAATTGTTTGTGCGTTTGAGCAAGATGATTTTCGAGGGCATCCTTTAATTCGGGTGAGGTTGCATTTTTCACTATTTTAGGAATTGCCTTGATAATCGCTTTTTCAGCCCAATAAATGTCCTTCAGCTCATCTTCAAATAATTTCATGAGTTGTGATGTTTTCATTCCACCATTTGATGTGCTGGTTTCTATTGCGCCACTGCGCGTTTTTTGGTTTGTGTTCATGATACATTAAATTAATATTATTTAGGTAGCATAGTTATGCTGTTCAAATACCATGACTTTACACTATTTGTGCAAAATGTTACATAGTTTATTCTCTAAACTATTGTAGTTTCATCGTTTGTATGGCCAGTTGCGATGCTAGCGACCTAAGCATAAAAAATACCCAGGATGTTAGTCCTGGGTTAGTCGGCCCGGAGGGAATCGAACCCTCGACCCCATGATTAAGAGTCACGTGCTCTGCCAGCTGAGCTACGGGCCGGTTAAGGCTGCAAAATAAAACAAATCCAATCAACTTTCGAAACAAAACAGCATCAAAATTCGTAGAAAGAGAATCTAAACCT
>JADGPY010000229.1 GCA_017882205.1 Chitinophagaceae bacterium | reverse complement strand
TTTCTGTATCACTGCCACGTGTGCGCGATTTCAAAGGCATCAGTGATAAATCATTTGATGGCCGGGGAAATTATACCCTGGGTGTTACAGAGCAGATCATTTTCCCTGAGATCGATATTGATAAGGTAAACAAGATCACCGGGCTTGATATTACGTTTGTAACAACCGCAAACACCAATGAAGAAGCATTTGAATTGCTTAAAGAATTAGGTATGCCTTTCAAGAACATTAAGAAATAATAACAGCACTAAAAAGAATACAATTATGGCCAAAGAGTCAGTTAAAGCAAGGCAAAGAAAGCGTGAAAAGATCGTTGCAAAATATGCCGAGAGAAGAGCCGCGTTAAAAGCCGCTGGTGATTATAAAGCATTGGATCTTCTTCCTAAGAATGCTTCTCCTGTAAGGTTGAAAAATCGTTGCCATCTTACCGGGCGTCCCCGTGGTTACTTAAGGCATTTTGGAATATCAAGAAACGTTTTCCGTGACATGGCTTTGCAAGGAAAGATTCCGGGGGTAAGGAAGGCAAGCTGGTAAAGACGTAGAGACAAGCTACGTCTCCACAGACAGAACAAGAATAATAATATTAATTTTTTCAATATAATTTACAATGGTTACTGATCCGATAGCAGATTTTTTAACAAGAATTCGGAATGCCCAGATGGCAAATCACAGGATGGTTGAGATTCCTGCAAGTGGCCTTAAGAAGCGTCTGACTGAAATTCTGTATGATAAAGGATATATCCTGAAATACAAATTTGAAGATGATAATAAGCAGGGAATGATAAAAATTGCCCTGAAGTATGATCCATCTACTAAAATTCCGGCAATTCAAAGCCTGGAAAGAGTTAGTCGCCCGGGTCTTAGAACCTATGCAAAGCCGGATGAATTTAAGCGTGTGAAAAATGGCTTAGGTATTGCCATTGTATCAACTTCTAAAGGAGTAATGACAGATAAAGAAGCTAAAGCTCAGAATGTTGGCGGTGAGGTTTTATGTAACATCTATTAATTAAATAAATCGACGATGTCTAGAATTGGAAAGAATCCCGTAACGATCACAAGTGGTGTTACTGTTCAGGTTGGGGAGGATAATGTGGTTACTGTTAAAGGTCCAAAAGGGGAATTGAAGCAGTTTGTTGACAGAGATATTAAGGTTGAAGTGAAAGATGGTAAGGTAGCATTAGCTCGTCCTACAGACCAGATTCGTCATCGCGCTATGCACGGCCTTTATCGTTCTTTGGTGAACAATATGGTAAAGGGGGTTACAGAAGGGTATAGTAAAAAACTTGAATTGGTGGGTGTTGGTTATAAAGCGAGCAATCAGGGTAATTTACTTGATCTTGCTTTGGGATTTTCACATAATATAGTTATTGAAATACCAAAAGAATTAAAAGTAACTACTTCACAAGAGAAAGGGCAGAACCCGATGATCCTCCTGGAAAGCATAGATAAACAATTGTTGGGCCAGGTGGCTGCAAAAATCCGCAGCATGCGTAAGCCTGAACCATACAAAGGAAAGGGGGTGAAATTCGCTGGTGAAGTACTGAGAAGAAAAGCTGGTAAGTCTGCTGGAAAATAATTTATCTCGTTAATCAATCAATAAGTTTCCGCAAAATCGGAGATATAAAATAAAACAAAATGAATGCAAAAAGCAGTGCAAGAGAAAAGATCCGTTACCGGATTCGCAAAAAGATCAGTGGTTCCTCAACAAAGCCCAGGTTAAGCGTTTTCAGAAGTAATTTGGATATCTATGTTCAGCTCATTAATGACGAGAATGGTAGCACCCTGGCATCTGCATCTTCGAAAGAGAAGGATATTGTTGCGCAAAAAGTGAGCAAGGTTGAAAAAAGCAAACTCGTTGGAGCTGCTGTAGCAAGAAAAGCTGGTGAATTAGGAATAAAAACTGTAGTATTTGATCGTGGTGGGTATATTTATCATGGTCGTGTAAAAGCCGTTGCTGAAGGCGCCAGGGAAGGTGGCCTGGAATTTTAAAATCGTAAATCGTTATACATGTCTAAAGGAATTCAAAGCAGGATCAAAGGTAGCGACCTGGAGCTAAAAGAAAAGGTAGTTTCGATCAATCGTGTGGTAAAAACAACAAAAGGTGGTCGCGCATTCAGTTTCTCAGCCCTGGTAGTGGTTGGAAATGGGAACGGGGTTGTTGGTCATGGCCTGGGTAAAGCAAAAGAAGTTCAGGAAGCGATATTAAAAGGAATTGATGATGCAAAGAAGAGCCTGATCAGGGTTCCTGTTATGCATGGTACCATTCCTCATGAGCAATGGAGCAAGGAAGGTGCCGCCAAAGTATTTATAAAGCCTGCCGCCCACGGTACTGGTGTTATTGCCGGAGGCAGTATGCGTGCAGTTCTTGAGAGTGCTGGTATTACGGATGTATTGGCAAAATCTCTTGGCTCAGCCAATCCACACAATGTGGTGAAGGCTACAGTAAAAGCGCTTGCAGCCTTACGTGAACCAATAAGTGTAGCTAAAACAAGGAACATTTCATTAAAGAAAGTATTCAACGGTTAGATCAACTTAATAATAATGGCAAAGATTAAAATAACACAGGTAAAAAGCGGAATCGATCGTTCGGAGCGTCAGAAATTAACACTGTTTGCTTTGGGATTGAGGAAAATGCATGCAACTAAAGAGGTTGAAGCAACTCCACAGATCCTCGGAATGGTTAAGAAAGTAAGTCACCTTGTAAAGGTGGAAGAAGCGTAAATATATTCAAAGCGAGGGGTGATACCCCGTAAGTACAAAATCAAACTAAGATGCAATTACACAATTTAAGACCCGCGAAAGGCTCTACACACAAAGATAAGCGAATTGGGCGAGGTGAAGCTTCCGGTAAAGGAGGCACTTCTACAAAAGGTAACAAAGGTGGACAAAGCCGTGCTGGTTACAAAATTAAAATGGCGCACGAAGGTGGCCAGATGCCAATCCAGCGTCGTCTTCCTAAGCGTGGATTTAAAAATAACAATCGCATAGAATATAAAGTTTTCAATCTTGGACAGATAGATCAGTTGGTAGAAAAATATGGTATCAAAGAGTTTAGTCTCGAGAACCTATATATTAATAATCTTATCAGCCAGACCGACCGGATTAAAATACTGGGAAACGGTGTACTTAAAGCGGTTGTTACTTTCAAAGTAAATGCCATGAGCGAAAAAGCAAAAGGTGCTATTGAGGCTGCAGGTGGAACAGTAGAAATTGTAAAATAACTGGTCGCGACACAACTTTCTTATCACCATTAACGAGTTTACTAAGTGAAGAAGTTTTTAAAGACATTAAAGAATATCTGGAACATCGAGGAGTTGCGCGGTAAAATCATTACGACGCTGTTTCTTATCCTGGTGTATCGTGTTGGTTCGCATATCGTTCTTCCGGGAATTGATCCGAATAAACTGACCAATTTAGCTAACAGCACCAAGAGCGGAATGTTAGGTTTGCTGGATGCATTTGTTGGTGGGGCTTTTTCAAAAGCATCCATTTTTGCATTGGGTATCATGCCTTATATCTCTGCCTCCATTTTCATGCAGTTGATGACAATCCTGGTTCCGCAGATTTCAAAGATTCAGAAAGAAGGAGATAGCGGAAGAAAGAAGATCAACCAATGGACACGTTACCTGACTGTTATTGTAACAGCATTCCAGGCAGCAGCCTATATCGGATTCCTTAGAAGTGCGAACAGGGAAGCTTTATTACCTGCATATGGTAATTTCTTTCTTGTATCAACTGTGATCCTGCTAACCGTTGGAACTTTATTTGTAATGTGGCTTGGTGAAAAGATCACAGATAAAGGCCTTGGTAATGGTACCTCGATCATTATCATGATTGGTATCCTTGCACGACTGCCACAATCATTCATGCAGGAATTCTATGCAAAGCAAACACGTGGTGGTGGTGGACTTTTAATATTCCTTGTTGAGATAGCCATCCTCATCGCCGTTATTTTGGGCCTGATAATTTTAGTACAAGGTGTTAGAAAAATACCCGTGAATTATGCCAAGCAAATAGTTGGCAACAGGCAATTTGGCGGGGCAAGACAATTCCTCCCTTTAAAAGTGAATGCTGCAGGTGTTATGCCTATCATATTTGCGCAGGCAATTATGTTTCTTCCAACCATATTTGCAGGATTCCAGACAAGTGGAAAAGGCTGGTCCGAGTATTTTACGAATCACATGAATTTCATTTATATGATGGTCTATTCGGTTATGGTAATTGGATTTACATTCCTATATACTGCCCTGATATTTAATCCGAAACAAATGGCGGATGACCTTAAGCGCAGCAATGGCTTTATTCCCGGGGTAAAACCGGGGCAACCGACGGCAGATTATATTGGTACTATAATGGACAGGATCACCTTGCCAGGTGCGGTATTGCTCGCATTCGTCGGCATACTTCCTGGCATTGCGCAAAGAATGGGTGTGACACAGGGATTTGCAACCTTCTTTGGCGGAACATCCTTGCTGATCATGGTAGGTGTGGTACTGGATACATTACAGCAGATCGAAACCCAATTACTGATGCGGCAATATGATGGATTGATGAGCAGTGGTCGTATCCAGGGCAGGCAGACAGTAGCGCCAGGGGTATCAGGCAATATATAAAATGAATTTTCTACATTACAATATTGCCCTGGCCAAACAGTCAGGGCATTTTTTATACAAGATAGATGATCAACTATAAAACTAAGAGTGAAATTGAATTGATTCGCCAGAGCTGTTTATTGGTAGGGGATACTATTGCCCATGTAGCTTCATTAATCAAGCCCGGGATAACTACATTGCAACTCGATATTGCTGCAGAGAAATTCATTCGTGATCATGGAGCGATACCATCCTTTAAAAATTACCGGGGATTTCCTTTTGCGTGCTGCATTTCTGTGAATGATGCCGTGGTTCATGGCTTTCCGAATAACCGCGAGGTAACAGAAAACGATTTGATCTCTGTTGACATAGGTGTTTTCAAAAACGGCTTTCATGGAGATAGTGCGTATACCTTCGCTCTAACAGGTGTGACCGCGGAAGTTAAACAGTTAATGAAAATCACAAAGGAATCGTTGTATAAAGGGATTGAGAAAGCGGTAACCGGTAACCGGGTGGGCGATATTTCATATGCAGTTCAACAACATACAGAGCGGCTTAATGGCTATGGCATTGTTCGTGAATTAGTAGGCCATGGGTTGGGAAGGGAATTGCATGAAGATCCACAGGTACCTAATTATGGCAAAAGAGGCTCAGGAGCTAAACTAAAAGAAGGGGTTGTGATCGCCATTGAGCCTATGATCAACATGGGTAAAAAGGATGTATTTAATGATGCAGATGGTTGGACAGTGCGTACAAAGGATGGCAAACCTTCAGCTCACTATGAGCATACCATCAGTGT
>JADGPY010000228.1 GCA_017882205.1 Chitinophagaceae bacterium | reverse complement strand
TTGCTATCCCTGATTTTCAATATGGTGGAATGGAACATGTTGGTTCTATCCAGTATAAAGCGTCTTCCTTATTTTTGGATGGAGGAGCAACAAGGGATGAAGAAATTAATCGCTCAAGTTTATTGTCTCATGAAACTGCGCACATGTGGTTTGGAGACCTGGTGACCATGCGGTGGTTCAACGATGTATGGGAGAAGGAAGTATTTGCCAATTTTATGGCAGATAAAATAACCCAGGTAGCGCTGGCAAATACAAATTTTGATCTTAAGTTTTTACTGGATCATTTTCCGGCAGCATATGCTATCGATCGTACTGCTGCCCCTAACCCTATTCGTCAGCCTCTTGAAAATTTGCAGGATGCGGGCTCACTATATGGCAACATTATTTATCACAAAGCACCTATCATGATGAGACAATTGGAGAGACTTATGGGGAAAGATGATTTCAGGGATGGATTGCGTGAATATTTAAAAACCTATGCACATACGAATGCCTCTTGGCCAGACCTTATAAAGATTCTCTCTAAGTACACTAAAAGTGACCTGGAAGCATGGAATAATGTATGGGTAAATGAAACAGGGAGACCAATATTTGAGTATCAAATAAAGTATGATAAGAATACGATTGGGCAATTTGTTATTTCACAAAGAGCGGAAGACGGCTCTAAAAAAATGTGGCCACAGATCTTTGAGATTGCATTGGTTTATTTAGATCATCATATTGAAGAAGTAACTGTCAATATGATTAATCGAACAGAGGTCATAAAACAGGCCATAGGAAAAAAAGTACCTGCCTATATTCTTTTTAATTCATCCGGTCAAGGATATGGGGTATTTCCAATTGATTCTAACCTGGTGAATCATGTTGATGAACTAACTAACCCTGTTATGCGTGCTTCAACATATATTAATTTATTCGAAAATATGCTTGCAGGAAATGTTGTTAAGCCATTAGATCTTCTTGATCAGTATCGGTCTAAATTATCAACAGAAAATGAAGAACTAAACTTAAGATTAATTACAGGTCAGATGTCGGAAATATTCTGGCATTTTATATTGCCAGCTAAAAGAAAGGAAATAGTAGGTGATTTGGAAAATGATTTGTGGACTGCGCTTCAAAAAGAATCAAGTGCCAATAAAAAGAAACTCCTTTTCAGAACTTTTCAAAATATTGCTTTGAGTGGGCAATCACTTGATACATTATATACAATATGGAAAACGCAGAAAGCTCCTTCGGGTGTTGCCTTAACAGAAGATGATTATACTTCTCTTTCACTCGCATTAGCGGTAAGAGATTATCCTGATACTGGAATTTTACGGGAACAGTTACATCGTATTCAAAATCCTGACCGTCAAAAAAGGCTGCAATTTTTAATGCCCGCACTTTCTCCGGAAGTTAATGTACGGGATTCTTTCTTTGCTTCCCTGACTTATAAGCAAAATCGTGAAAAGGAATCATGGGTGACCACTGCATTACAATACCTGCATCATCCATTACGCTTAGAAACGTCCCAGAAATATTTAAAGGCCAGCCTGGAGCTATTGCAGGAGGTACAACTTACAGGGGATATCTTTTTCCCGCAATCGTGGTTACAATCTACTTTTGGATTATATCAAACGCCTGAAGCCGTAGGAGTAGTTCGCGAGTTTTTGCAAAGCCATCCTGGCTATAATCCAAAATTGAGAGCGAAAATAATACAGGCGGCGGATGGACTATTTCGCGCAAAAAAGATGTTGTATAATTGAACCACATTATTCGCTTTCTTTGTTCAAATTAATTAATATGAAAAAAGTTGCCATTTTGGGATGCGGAAACCTGGGCTCATCAATTATAGAAGGTTTGATCGCAAGTGATTTCTGCAAACCAACAGATATAATAGCCACCAGGAGAAATCCTGAAAATATAAAAAGATATGCTGACCTGGGAGTAACAGTGATATCTGATAATAAAAAAGCAGCAAACGAATCGGATACAATTATTCTAGCCGTAAAACCCTTCCAGGCGATTGAAGTGCTTAATCAAATTAAGGATGAATTGACTGGGAAAATATTGATCTCTGTAGTAACCGGGGTTTTACTAAAAGATATAAGCAACGTCGTAAACGAAAACTGTTCGATCTTTCGGGCTATGCCAAATACTGCCATTGCCATTCAGCAAAGCATGACTTGTATCAGTGCGCTTTCATCAAATGCAGAACAGCTTGCTTATGTAAAGAATCTCTTTAGTGTTTTAGGAAAGGTTGCCATTATTGATGAGAAACTGATGGATGCTGCTACTGTTTTGGGGGCTTGTGGAATTGCTTATGCCATGCGTTATATACGGGCAAATATTCAAGGTGGTATTGAAATTGGTTTTGATGCACAAACAGCCGGATTAATTGCGGCTCAAACGGTAAAAGGAGCATCAGAGCTATTGCTTCAAAAAGGTCTGCATCCTGAACAGGAAATAGATAAAGTAACTACCCCTAAAGGCTGTACCATAGCTGGATTAAATGAAATGGAACACCAGGGATTCAGTTCTTCCCTTATAAAAGGGATATGCGCCAGTTATGCAAAGATTGCATAAGTGGTCGGGGCGTTCCCATGCGGTCGGGGCGCTCCAAGCGACCTGAGCGCTAAAATAATCACATACAAATAATAAATATATAATAATTAATTATTCACATTTTAAAGTGGAAAAGTTCTAAAAAATGGCTTAACTAGCTGAATATCATAATTAAAGCGTATAATTTAAAGATATATCAATAATTTATATGTCATATTTATTAACGAAATATCAAATTAATTTGATAAGTTTGAATAAATAGTTAATAATTATGAAGAAATATACTCTTAGTCGCTCAATACCCTTTATTATATTAATGGGATTTGCGGTTGTTGCTATGTTTGTTCCATCTGCCCTTAGTTTTAACGATGCTGGAAAATATAACAGTGCAGACATTGCATGGATATTGGTAGCAACGGCCCTGGTATTTTTAATGACTCCCGGGCTGGCATTTTTTTATGGAGGAATGGTTCATCGGAAAAATGTTCTTTCTACGATGATCAAGAGTTTTGTGGCCACAGGGATTGTTAGTATTTTATGGGTAACCGTGGGTTTTGGTCTTTGTTTTGGGGAATCTTTTCATGGTATTATTGGCAATCCATTTTCTCACCTCTTCTTTAAGGGGGTAAGTTCCGGTGCACCATGGAGTCTTGCTCCTACTATTCCGCTGATGTTGTTTGCTCTTTTTCAATTAATGTTTGCCATTATTACTCCAAGTCTTGTGGTTGGGGCAGTTGCGGAAAGAATTCGTTTTTCCTCTTATATTCTCTTTATAGTATTATTTAGTCTTTTTGTGTATGCTCCAATCGCGCATTGGACCTGGCATCCTGACGGATTTTTATTCAAAATGGGGGTTCTTGATTTTGCCGGGGGTACCGTAGTGCATATCACTGCAGGTTGTGCTGCTTTAGCTGGTGCATTGGTTTTAAAACGCAGGAAGGTTCATATGGAAAACAGGGAAATACCTCCTGCAAATATTCCTTATGTACTAATCGGGACAGGATTACTGTGGTTTGGCTGGTTTGGTTTTAATGCGGGCTCTGCATTAGGAGCTAATGCATTATCTGTATCTGCATTTGCCACTACCAATACTGCAGCGGCAGCAGCAGGATTAGCCTGGATGTTTTTAGATGTTTTAAAAGGGAAAAAGCCTTCAGTTCTGGGTTTCTGTATCGGGGCTGTTGTTGGACTGGTTGCCATTACCCCTGCTGCGGGATTTGTTGCCATTCCACAAAGTATTTTTATAGGAGCTGTTGCTGCTATGATTTCTAACGTAGCGGTGTATTATAAATCGAAGTCGATTTTAGATGATACACTGGATGTTTTCCCATGTCATGGAATAGGCGGTATGGTTGGAATGCTTATGACAGGAATTTTTGCTACTAAAAATATTAATGCAGGTGGAAACGATGGTTTATTTTATGGTAATCCATCCTTTTTTCTTACCCAGGTAAAAGCATTGGCCATAGTAGTATCGTACAGTTTTATTGTTTCTTATGGAATATTCAAATTCATCAACCTGGTTATCCCAATGAGAGTTAGTATAGCTGATGAGGAGATGGGTTTGGATGCATCACAGCACGATGAGAAATATTTGCAAGGCACCATATTAGTGAGGCATCATGGTGTTTTCGTTGAACAGGAAAATGAGATAGCGGAAGCCATTTAGTTTTAAAAATATCTATAATAATTGATGGAAAGATTGCACTTAAAGAATGAATTTCAAGAGGCTATCATATTGATGGCACCTTGATAAAGAAGAAAAGGGTATAGCTAAACAATTAACTTCTGAGAAAAGTTAATCAGCTATACCCCATTATTGAAACTTAAATCTAAAACAATGTTAAGAAAAATTTTGACATCAACCATCGCATTGACAACTTTTTCCTTTGTCGATGGACAGGATTCAACGAAAGTGCCTTCTTTCAAATTATCAGGATCTGCTGATGTTTACTACAGGTACAATTTTCAAAATCCCAAATCTGCCCCTTTTAACAACTTTACAAGCTTCACTAACTCGCAAAATTCATTTGAGCTAGGGATGGCCTCTATTAAAGTAGAGCATTCAATAGGTAAAGTTGGGATGGTTGCTGATCTCGGGTTTGGAAGACGAGCTGATGAATATTCATATAACGATGTCAGCTCCCGGGTGGCAATTAAGCAACTTTATATTAGTTATGCACCCTCCTCTAAAGTAAAATTGACTATGGGAAGCTGGGGAACCCATATAGGCTATGAAGTACTGGATGCATATTTGAATAGGAACTACAGCATGAGCTACATGTTTACCTATGGGCCCTTCTTTCATACCGGGATTAAAAGTGAATTCACCCTAAGCTCTAAATCTGTATTAATGGTGGGAATTTGTAATCCAAACGATTTAAAAACTGCCAGCAGTATGCCGAAAATGATTATTGCTCAATTGGCTACCGGCTCAAAAGATGATAAACTCAAGGCCTATTTCAACTACCAGGGTGGAAATTTTAACGACTCAGGCAGACTTTACCAGGAAGACATAGTATTAACCTATGCACTAAGTTCTAAATTCAGTCTTGGCTATAATGGAACCTTCCAATCAAAACAACCAAAAATTAATAATAAATGGATCTTCGGAAACACCTGGTGGGGATCTGCATTGTACGCTAATATTGATCCCAAACCATATTTCGGATTAACACTTAGAGCTGAATATTTGAATGATCAAAAGAATGTTTTAGGCTTTAACGGAAATGTATTTGAAAGTACTTTATCTGCTAATTTCAAAGTAGACAATCTCATCATTATTCCTGAGCTAAGGCTGGATAATGGAAGTTTTACGCCCGGTATTTTCAAAACATCTACAGGCCTTGCAACCAAATCAACCGAAAGTTTTTTACTAGCCGCAGTGTATAAATTCTAAAAACAAAACACAACATTATTTTTTACTAAATACCTTTTTTGATTAATAAAATTGAAACTTATGTACTTAAAAAATCTAATTAGCAAAAAGACACCCTTTAGCATGGTTTGGATGACTAAAGCGGAAAAATTTAAAATGGGCTTATTCATTTTCGCTGGTAAGATCATAGGCGTAGTGCTCGTGTTGATGGCGATGAAAATAATTCCAGGGCTGTTTGGAACTCCAGCCTATGCAGATGAAATCTATACATCACATGAAACCTCGCTGGTCAACTCAGTAAATACAGTATGGACATTGGTTGCCGCCTTCCTGGTATTCGGGATGCAGGCGGGTTTTGTGATGCTGGAGGCAGGGTTTGCCCAAAAAAAGGAAACAGTGAATGTGCTGATGGAATGTATATTCGATACTTGTATATGTGGAATATTATTCTGGGCAGTAGGATATGCATTTATGTTTAGTCATGGAAATGGCTTTATCGGCAAAAACTGGTTCTTCTTATCCGGCACTCCCGAAACATATGAAGCAACTGGGGTTCCGATATTAGCTCATTGGATTTTCCAATTTGCTTTTGCAGATACTACTTCCACTATTACATCGGGTGCAATGATCGGTCGTACCAGTTTTAGAGGTGATATCCTTTACAGCCTGGGCGTTACAGGATTTATTTATCCTATTGTAGGCCATTGGGCCTGGGGTCCTGATGGATTCCTTGCTACCATGGGTACACCAGGAAACTTTTTACCAACTTTGGGACAGGGATTCCGTGATTTTGCCGGCTCTACAGTAGTGCATACAATAGGCGGGATGGTTTCTCTTGCAGGTGCAATCGTTCTGGGTGCAAGATTTGGCCGGATTTTTAAAAGAGATGATAAAGTTAAAGGAGGGATGCCTCCGCCTCATAATCTTACCCTGGCTTCTCTAGGTGCCTTTCTATTATGGTTTGGTTGGTATGGTTTTAATCCGGGTAGTACCCTTTCTGCTATGGATGTTCAGGGTATTGGAAGAATTGCTTCCAATACAACCCTTGCTGCATGTACCGGTGGTTTATCAGCTATGTTGTTAGCACTTAAGTTTGGGCCAACAAAAGGGAAGTTTGATCTTGCCTTTACAATAAATGGATTGCTTGGTGGGTTGGTAGCCATTACCTGCCCTTGTTATTGGGTATCACCTCTTGGTGCCATATTGTTAGGATTTGTTGCAGGAATAATTGTATTCCTGGGTGTTTATTTACTTGAATGGTTCAGGATTGATGATCCGGTTGGCGCTGTGTCTGTTCATGGATTCGCAGGAATTTGGGGCACATTGTCTCTTGGTCTATTTGCATGTGGAAAATATGGCTCTCCAACTGCAACAGGTGCTGATAACTCTGCTCCGGTAAAAGGACTGCTATACGGAGGAGGATGGGATGTGTTTAAAGCCCAGGCCATAGGTAGTTTAACTATTACAGCGGCTACTCTTGCTGTTTCCCTGGTCTTAATGTGGATAATAAGCAAATTACCTAATCCTTGGAGACTACGGGTTGAAGAAAAAGGAGAGACCGGACCAGGAGGGCTTGATCTTTTTGAGCATGGAACGGAAGCATATCCTATGCAGGCATAAATAAGTTTAGGTATTATTTTATAAGATTATCAATAATTAATTCTGAAAAAGTAATAAAGTTCATAAGGTAGGTAATCGTTAGGCCGTCTATTTCAATAGATGGCCTTTTTGTTATATCTTTTGGGCTTCTGCTGCTTCTCAAGAAGTTTCTCATTATTAATTTTTTAAAGTTTCAATATGCATGTTTTAAAATTTGGTGGATCTTCAGTTTCAAACGCTGAAAACATTAAGAAGGTGATCGAAATAATTTTGTCGAATAATAGTGACCAGGGAATTATAGTTGTTATTTCGGCTCTTGGAGGTGTGACGGATATGCTTCACGAATGTGGAATGATGGCTTCCACAGGCAATGATAATTTTAGAAGTCTACTGAAAACTATTGAGTATCGTCATCTTGAAACAGTTCGGGAGCTCATCCCTATTGTTCAACAAAGTGGATTATTAAGTATCGTGAAAAAGTGTTGTAATGAACTGGAAGAAATATGCGATGGGATTTTCCTGTTACAGGAACTATCAGCCAGAACGCTTGACAGGATGTTAAGTTATGGTGAATTACTTTCATCGCAAATAGTTGCAGCAGGCCTTCAACTATCAGGTAAAAAAAACATTTGGGTGGATTCGCGGCAACTAATTTCCACTGATGCCAACTTCAACAATGCACATGTTGACTTTAAGATAACCAATAAAAAAATTAAAGATTATTTTTCATCCCGTTCTGAACAAATATTCATTCTGCCAGGCTTTATTTCATCCTGCCAAAAAATAACTACTACCTTAGGTCGGGGAGGTTCAGATTATACAGCTGCAATCTTTGCAGCAGCAATGGATGCCAACTCTCTTGAGATATGGACAGACGTACCTGGGATGATGACCGCGGATCCAAGGATCGTTTCAAATGCGAAAACCATTTCCAGAATTTCTTACAAGGAGGCCATGGAATTATCTCATTTCGGAGCCAAGGTGATTTACCCACCTACAATACAACCAGTGTTAAGGCTACGGATCCCGATCCACTTGAAGAATACATTTGCTCCAACAGATGATGGTACACTTATCACAAGTGATCCGGTTGGCGATGAACAAAAAATTCGGGGTATATCTGGAATAAGCAAAATATCATTACTTGTTCTTGAAGGAAGTGGGATGGTTGGTATTCCCGGTTTTTCAAGGAGGTTATTCGAAACATTATCCGCAGAAAAGGTCAATGTCATTTTAATTACCCAGGCTTCTTCAGAACATTCCATCTGTGTAGCTATCGAAACATCCCTTAGCCTCCGTGCTAAGGAAGCTATAGATGCTTCTTTTTCGCACGATATTGCCGCAGGGAATATTGAACCTGTTTCTGTGGAGCAGAATCTTGCCATCATTGCAGTTGTGGGAGATAATATGAAAAATCATCCCGGGATCAGCGGTAAAATGTTTGGTGCCTTAGGAAAAAATGGAATAAATGTAAGAGCCATTGCACAGGGATCATCTGAAAGAAATATCTCAGCAGTGATCGCAGCAGTTGATCTGCAAAAAGCTATTAATGTGCTTCATGAAGAATTTTTTGAAACTACATATAAACAGGTAAATCTTTTTGTAGCTGGGATAGGTAATGTTGGAAGTAAATTATTACGTCAATTAAACCAGCAAAAGGATCATCTGAAAGAACATCTTGGATTGCAGCTAAAGATTGTTGGCTTGGCTAACAGCAAGAAAATGTTGCTGAATAGCGAAGGTATTGATATCGATAATTTTACAGAAGAATGGGAGAGGTCTACACCAATGAACCTCTCCGTTTTTATAAATGAAATAATCTCTCTTAATTTAAGGAATAGTGTTTTTGCCGACATTACTTCCAGTGAAGAAGTAGCGATGGTATATGATAAGTTATTGAAAAAAAGTATTTCCGTGGTTGCCTGCAACAAGATTGCTTGTTCTTCTTCATTGGGGTATTATAAAAAGTTAAAAAACCTGGCGAGGGAATACAATGTATCTTTTCTTTTTGAAACCAATGTGGGTGCAGGGTTGCCTGTAATTGGCACCTTATCCGATCTATTGAGAAGCGGGGACTCGGTAACCAGGATTGAAGCAGTATTAAGTGGAACATTGAATTTTGTATTTAATAATTACGATGGAAAAAGGTCTTTTTCTGAAGTTGTAAAACAAGCTCAGGAGGAGGGCTATACAGAGCCAGATCCACGATTAGATCTTAGTGGTTTAGATGTGATGAGAAAGATCATGATATTAGCCAGAGAGTGTGGAGATCCCCTGGAGATGGAGGATATTGCGAATGATTCATTCCTTCCGGCATCCTGTATGAATGGATCAGTTGAAGATTTCTATGAACAAATGCTTCTTCATGAACAACATTTTAAAGGATTATTCGATGAGGCAGTAGCTTCGGGAAAAAAACTGAAATATGTTGCACGGTATGAAAATGGAAAAGCAACAACCGGACTTCGGCATGTTGATCCTGCACACGATTTTTTTCATCTTTATGGGAAGGATAATGCTGTGGCGTTTTATACGAGCCGGTATGTAAACCAACCTCTTGTAATCAAAGGAGCAGGTGCCGGGGCAGAGGTCACCGCTTCAGGAGTATTTGCGGATATTATCAAAACAAGAAATAACAATTGAAATGGATGAAGTAAAAGTTTCCTGCCCGGCTACAATTGCAAATATGGTATGTGGCTTCGACATCCTTGGATTTGCATTGGAGGAACCAAAGGATTATATACTTCTGAAAAAGACTTCTAAAAGGGGGATCAGCATTAAACATATAGATGGTTATGGGCTTCCTGAGACCCCGGAACAAAATGTTGCAGGAGTTTCATTACTTGAACTAATGGATCATATTTATGATGGAATAGGATTTGAAATGGTAATTGATAAACGAATCAAACCAGGAAGTGGGCTTGGTTCCAGTGCTGCCAGTGCTGCCGGGGCAGTTGTAGCAGCAAATCATTTGTTAGGGAATGTTTTTAGTAACAATGACCTGGTAAAATTTGCTATGGCTGGTGAAAAATTAGCAAGCGGGGTCAAGCATGCAGATAATATTTCACCGGCCATCTTTGGTGGCATAACCCTGATACGCTCTATCTATCCTTTAGATATTGTTAGTTTGGATGGACCGCCATTTTATGTTACCGTAATTCATCCGCAGATAGAATTAAAAACGTCTGATGCCCGGCAGATACTTCGCAAAGAAGTTAAGTTAAAAGATGCGATCCGTCAGTGGGGCAATATCGGTGGGCTTATCGCGGGATTAATGAAATACGATTATGATCTGATAGGTAGGTCTATGGAAGACGTTATAATTGAACCAATGCGCAGCATTTTAATTCCCCGGTTTGATGAATTGAAAAAATCATGTATTGAAGTAGGTGCACTGGGCGGTGGAATCGCAGGCTCTGGTCCAAGTGTGTTTATGTTGAGCAAAGATGAGGAGGTTGCTGAAAAGGTAAGAAGAGTTATGAAGGAAATATATTCCCCATTAGGGTTTGATTTTCATATTTACATGACAAAGGTTAATTATAAAGGAGTCGAGATTGTAGACTGATGAATAGGAACCACGGAGACACAACGACACAGAGACACGGAGGTGTGTTTTTTTACTCCGTTTCTCCGTGTCTCCGTGGCTCAAAAAATTAAAATAGTTAATTAAATGCAGTATTACAGTCTTAATGGTATATCACCAAAGGTTAGTTTCAGGGAGGCTACTATTAATGGCCTGGCACCTGATAAAGGATTATATTTTCCTGAAAAAATCCCATTGGTATCACAGGATCTGATCAATAATATTGAGAACTTACAAGAAAGCGAAATAGCTTTTGAAGTGATCAAACCGTATGTCGGCAATACTATCTCACAAGAGGAGTTAAGGAAAATAATTGATGAGACACTGAGCTTTCCATTTCCATTGGTCCAGGTAACAGAGGATATCTTTTCGCTTGAACTATTCCATGGCCCTACGATGGCATTTAAAGATGTGGGAGCAAGGTTCATGGCCAGGTGCCTGGGATTCTTTTTGAAAG
>JADGPY010000227.1 GCA_017882205.1 Chitinophagaceae bacterium | reverse complement strand
AGGAAAACTAAGCAGTTCGATAATTTTCAAAGAGACTGGCCAAATATCATTGTTGCTGCTGATGATACAATAAAGGCCATCGATGAAAAGTGGAATAAACTAGGTTTAGGCGAATTTATTCAATCACCCTCATTGAAATTTAAAAGCCAGATGTATGGCGAAGAAGCTGTGGTTGAACGATTTTCCAGTTAAAATAATTCAAAATTCAAAATTTCTATATCTATTTTTGTCCATATGAATATTATAAAATTAATCGTCTTATCATTCGCCTTCACCTCTTTATTTGGTTGCTCCGCGCAACAGAAAAAGACCTTAAATAAAAGCAAGGACAACAATACCGTACTCTGGCTGGTGTCGGGCAAAGATCTTAGGCAGCCCAGTTATCTTTTTGGAACCTTTCACCTGTTATGCAAAGACGATATTCATTTCAGTGACGAATTAAAGAAAGATCTTAAATCAGCAAAGGAAGTTTATATGGAGATGGATATGGATGATCCTTCCACCATGTTGAGTGCTCTTTTGTACATGAACATGAAGGATGATAAAAAGCTAAGTGATCTTTACAGTCCTGAAGATTATAAAAAAGTTGAGCACTATTTTAATGATACTTTACATACTCCCCTGGGCATGCTTCAAAAAGTAAAGCCATATTTTTTAGTAGCAATGCTTTATCCCAGGATGATGAATTGTAAAACACCATCGGGTGTGGAAGAAGAATTAATGAAACTTGCTAAGGAAAATAAGAAAGAGATCCAGGGATTCGAAACAATGGCCTTCCAGGCATCAGTATTTGATAGCATCCCATACGAATGGCAGGCAAAGGAATTGTTGAAAAACATTGATAGTTTTCCTTATTACAAAAGACAGCTTGATACCATGATAAGGGCATATAAAAATCAGCAGATGGATGAGATGGCGACTTCCATAGCAAAGAGTGAGTTTGGATCTGATGAATATGAAGATCTTTTGCTTAAGAACAGGAATCGTGATTGGGTTAATAAATTAAAAGCGATCATGCCTAAAGAAAGTGTTTTTGTTGCTGTAGGAGCGGGGCACCTGCTTGGAAGCGACGGACTGATCTCTTTATTACAGAGCCAGGGGTATACGGTAGATCCTGTCAATAATAAATAGCAGGATCAGTAGAAAAGAGATTGAAAAACATAACTCTGTGGACCTGGCGAAGCAAGAATCAATATTGCTCAAGCTTGCTGAAAAAGAAATCTCCTTCAATCTGTGCATTCTCATCGCTATCAGACCCATGAACAGCATTCTCACCTATAGAGGCAGCATATAATTTTCTTATCGTACCTTCTTCTGCCTGGGCAGGATTAGTGGCACCAATTAGTTTTCTAAAATCTTCCACGGCAGTCTCTTTTTCAAGTATCGCCGCTGTAATAGGACCACTGCTCATGAATGTTACTAATTCACCGTAAAATGGGCGTTCTTTATGAATAGCATAAAACTCTCCTGCTTTCTCCTTCGATATATAGGTCATCTTTAGTGATACGATCCTAAAACCTGCATCATTGATCATTTTCAAAATAGCTCCGGTATGTCCTTTTGAGGTAGCATCCGGTTTAATCATCATAAACGTTCTATTAGTCATATTTTTTCATTTGGGGTGCAAAGCTAATGGAAACAGCGCAAATCTAAAATATTAAAGCTACTTTTGCAGCCTTTTATGAAACCCATCAACGAACTATACTCAGAATTGGAGCATCCGCGGAATGTGGTGATCACTTTTCACCAAAAACCGGACGCTGATGCGATGGGCGCAGCGCTTGGCCTATACCACTTTTTAATCCAATTTGGACATGCGGTTACTGTTATTTCTCCAACCAACTGGGCAGGTTTTTTAAGTTGGATGCCTGGCTGTAAGAAAGTCCTTGATTATGAAATGCAAACGGCTAAGGCTACCGCTGCCCTGGACAATGCACAGTGGCTTTTTTGCCTTGATTTCAATACCATGGATCGCACAAGACGTATGGCGGAGAAATTAATTGCCCTTACATGCATAAAGATCTTAATAGATCATCATCATCAGCCACAGGTTGAAATGTTCGACTTTGGCATCAGCGATATAAAGAAAAGTTCTACCTCAGAAATGGTTTATGACCTGATCATTGGAAGCGGACATGCAGATATGATCAACACCAGCATTGCAGATTGCCTCTATGCCGGTGTAATGACAGATACCGGCTCATTTCGTTTTACTTCAACAACCGCCAGCGTGCATAAAATGGTTGCGGATCTGAAAGATCACGGTCTTGAGCATAGTCATATACATGAAGAGCTGTATGATAACTTCATGGAAAGCAGGTTTAGATTTTTCGGTCATGTATTACTGAACAGGATGGAAGTGTTTTATGAATACAACACTGCACTCATCGCCATTCCGCAAGCAGACCTGATTAAATTTAATGTAAAAACCGGCGATACAGAAGGGCTTGTAAACTTTCCACTTGGTATTCATGGCATAAAGCTCGCCTCAGTCATTATTGATCGCGGCGATGAAAGGAAAAGTTCTTTCCGCAGCAAGGATGGTTTTGATGTGAATACATTTGCTAGAAAATATTTTAATGGCGGAGGGCATTTCAATGCAGCAGGAGGAAAGAATATTGAGCCATTGGATGAAGTGGTCCGAAGATTTAAAATTGCGATCAGGGAAAATAAAGAACAATTAAGTAATTATAAATTTTAAAAATTAAAGCATGAACAAAACAACTTACCTCGCGGCAATCTTACTCGTATTAGCTGCAGGTTGTACTCAAAAATTTAAAAAAACAAAAAGCGCACTTGAATATAAGATTGTCTCCGGCAACGGTGATAAGGCAATCAAATATGGTGACGCTGTTAAATTTACTGCTGTTGGATATTATAGAGATTCTGTTATGTCCACTCCCTATGATACATTAGCCCAGTTTGTAGATGTTGACTCTACAAAACTTCCAGCTGATTATCTTTTCATTTTTAAACTTGCCAAAAAAGGCGATAGCATTATTACAAGGATACTTGTAGATAGCGCTATGAAATATGGACAGGTTCCACCATTTGCAAAGAAGGGGCAATACCTGGGATTCCGGATCAAAATTCTTGATGTTACATCAGATCCTGTTCTTGCTGCAGCGCAAAGACAGGAGGCTATGAAAAAAGCAGTGATCATAGATTCTATGCAACGGATAAAGCAAAAAGATACTGATGATAAAATTCTGTCAGATTTTATTGCAAAGGATAAACTGAATGTTGTGAAAACAGCTAAAGGTGTTTATGTGGAGATCAAAAATCCCGGTCAGGGCGAAACCATCGACTCTGGGAAAGTAGTTACAGTAGATTACAAAGGGATGACGCTTGCAGGTAAAATTTTCGACCAGAGCTATGATGCCAATGGAAAATCTCTTAAGCCTTTTACATTTCCTGTTGGACAACACCAGGCAATCGAAGGATGGGATGATGGGATCAAGTTGTTTAAGAATGGTGGAGAAGGAAGGATGTTCGTACCATCGGCACTTGGTTATGGTCCAAGAGGTGCTGGCACAGACATTTTGCCAAATTCATGTCTTGTATTCGAGATCAAAGTTGATAAAGTAATGAGTGCAGACGAATACAAAAAGCAAATAGAAGCTCAGCAAAAATTGCAGTCACAGACGCAACCTCAACAGCCTCAGGGGCAACCTCAACAACCACAGGGTCAGCAACATTAAAACCACTCCGTTGTCGGGGGCATAGCGGTCGGGGCACTAGAGCCCCGACCGCTGATACCTCTCATACAACTTCACCGCTTCTTTTGCCTCCTTCACATCATGCACCCGTAAAATCGAAGCGCCATTATTTAACGCAAGCGTATTAAGCACAGTTGTTCCATTCAAAGCATCTTCAGCTGTAACACCCAGTGTTTTGTATATCGTAGATTTGCGCGATAAGCCCACCATGATAGGTTTATTCAATAGCTTAAATACTTCCAGGTTTTTCAACAACTGGAAATTATGACTAATCGTTTTACCAAATCCAAATCCAGGGTCTATTATGATATCATGAATCCCCATGCGTTTACACTGGTCTATTTTATTGATAAAAAAATCAAGTACCTCTTTAGTTACATCTTCGTATGATGGCTGTAATTGCATATTTTCCGGTGTTCCCTGCATATGCATACAAATGAAGGGAACTTTTAAATAAGCAACTGTTTGCAACATCTTTTCATCTTTATTTCCTGCACTGATATCATTGATCATAGAGGCACCTGCCTCCATTGAAGCGATCGCAACTTCTGAGTGATAAGTATCTATTGAAATAATTGTATCCGGAAAATCTTTAATCGTTTGTAAAATAACAGGGATTATCCTATTCAATTCATTTTCTGCGGAAAGCCTTTCACTTCCAGGTTTAGTGCTCTGCCCGCCTATATCTATAATATCTGCACCTTCATCGATCATTTTCTTAATTTGATCTAATGCTTCTGCTGGGGTTAACAACCTGCTTCCTTCATAAAAAGAATCGTTTGTTACATTAATGATACCCATCACCAATGTTTTTTCTATATTGATTAATTTGCCTTTGCAGTTTATACTAAACATTACATTTATCTTTATTTTTGAAGCACAGAGAAGCATATGCAAGATAACACCAATGCGCAGTACGATGAAGCAATTAAAGGCTGTAAAGAAATATTTATAAAAAAAACCGTCGACTATGGAACTTCATGGCGGGTATATAGAACGATTTCCGTGGTTGACCAGATATACATCAAAGCAAAGCGGATACGTACTATCCAGGAAAAGCGGGAGCAGAAGATAGCCGATGATATGAAAGGTGAATTCCGGGGGATTGTCAACTACGCAGTGATTGGTCTTATACAATTGGATATTGATGATGATGAGGTAGAAGATCTGTCAGTCGATACTGTCGAAAAGCTTTACGATGAAAAAATCTCAATCGCTAAAAAACTTATGCAGAACAAGAACCATGACTATGGTGAAGCATGGAGAGATATGAGCTCTGAAAGCTTTGTAGACCTGATATTAGCCAAACTACTACGCATCAGGAAGATCTTATCGAACGATGGAAACACCATCATGAGTGAAGGTATTGATGCAAATTATTATGACATAATAAATTATGGGGTATTTGCATTGATATTGGACCATCATTAAGGGATTAAAATGTTTATCCTTTAATCATGAAAATCAAGGTCTATTTTGCAGCATGATTAAAACCTTTGACAACTTACTTAATTAGATATGGACACATCACCTATTTATTCGAAAAAGCCGGCTGAGAATCGTACGCTAACACTGATCGTAAATATTTCCCGGGTAATTGTTGGCGTATTATTTATTTTCTCAGGCCTCGTTAAGGCAAATGATCCTGCTGGGCTGTCATTCAAGATGCAGGAATTCTTTGATGTATGGGGCAGATATCCTCCCTTGCATGAGATGATGATATGGCTGAGTGATAGTGCCTTGGTATTTTCTGTTACCATAATAACACTGGAGATAATAGTAGGAATTGCTTTATTACTTGGTTGGAGTCGTCGATTCATTAGCAGTTTATTATTACTCCTCATTATTTTTTTCACCTTCCTTACCAGCTATGCTGTATTCTCAGGAAAGATAAGAACCTGCGGCTGTTTTGGTGATTGTATACCATTAACTGCAATGGATTCTTTTATTAAGGATTTGGTTTTATTAATACTGATCTTACTAATATACTTTTTCCCCAAACGTATAAAGCCCTTGTTCGCTGGCTCCATTAACTTCCTGCTGATTGTTGTTTCAGTTGCATTGGTATTGGGATTTCAATGGTTCGTATTAAGACATTTGCCTATAAAAGATTGTCTTCCCTTCAGGAAAGGTAACAATTTGTTAGCCCTAAGAAAGATGCCTGCTGATGCTGTCCAGGATAAAGTTGCTTTCACTTTTGTTTATTCTAAAAATGGGAAGGAGCAGGATTTTGATCAAAATCATCTTCCAGATTCTACCTGGACATTTGTAAGACGAAATGATGTGATCATTGAGACAGGAAAAAATAATGAGCCACCGATCAAGGATTTTATTTTGAATACCTTGTCAGGGGCCGATAGTACGGAAGCAATATTAAGCCAGCCGGGAGATTATTACCTCTTCTTTGTTAAAGATATTGAAAGTGGTACTGATCACTGGTTAACCAACTTTACAAACCTGTACACCTTTGCAAAATCAAAGAACAGGCCTATTTACATCATAGCTTCACAAGCATCCGATGTCCATCAATTCTTTAATAAGACTAATAACTTTGGTTTACCAGTATTCAGTTGTGACGTTACCGCAGTTAAGACGGCTGCACGCACTAATCCTTGTCTTTATTTAATGCATGGCCCTGTGGTTATTCAGAAATGGGGTTGGGCAGATTTGCGTAAAGCAATAGAATAATTATCCTGCATGTTCACCCTTATCATAAAAAAGCTATCGTATGGAGTGCTGGTTATTATTGGCGTTGTGGTGATCGTATTTTTTATGTTCCAGGGTTTTGCTGATCCTGCAAGACTTATAGTAGGGCAGACGGGTGATAAAAAAACCATGGATAATATTCGAAAGGACTTATACCTGGACCAGCCCAAGTGGAAGCAATTTTTGTTATACCTCAATGATGTGTCACCCATATCAGTTTACTCAAGGCAGGAGATCGCAGATAAAAAATTACGAGGTTTTTTTATTGGCGGACAAACAAGGGTAGGAATGAAAGTTCCTTATCTCAGGCGAAGTTACCAGACAAAAAAAGATGTGGTTGACGTATTGCTTGAAGCATTACCAGGAACAATATTGCTCGCTGTAGCTGCCATGTTGTTTGCCACCATCATTGGAGTATTATTAGGTGTTCTGGCCGCCGTGAAACAAAATACCTGGATGGATAGCAGTTCCGTTTTTGCAAGTGTGATCGGTATCTCAGCGCCCTCATTTTTTATGGCGATAGTGATTGCTTATTTATTTGGAATTGTACTTCATAGTTACACAGGTCTTAATCTTACAGGTAGTT
>JADGPY010000226.1 GCA_017882205.1 Chitinophagaceae bacterium | reverse complement strand
TCTTTGGGATTTTATTAGTAAAGTCGGAAGTTATTTCATGGTTTCGAATACAAGAAATGTTTCATCTCCAAAGTTTCCACATGTATGGAGTGATAGGAAGTGCTGTAGTTACAGGAATTATTTCTGTATGGCTCATCAGGCGTTTTAATATCAAAACCCTTAGTGGAGAAAAAATTGAACTGCTGCCAAAAAAATTTAATCAAGGGCAGATCTATGGAGGAGTGCTTTTTGGTTTTGGTTGGGCGCTAACCGGAGCTTGCCCCGGGCCAATGTTTGCACAAATTGGTACAGGAGCATTAGTAGTTATTGTTGCCTTGCTAAGTGCAATAGGAGGCACATGGGTGTATGGGTTGTTGGAAGAGAAATTGCCGCATTGATCAATTGGGGCTATCATGATAATCTTTTAATGCCTGCCTATGCCAGCCGGCAGGCTTTAATTATGGTCTGCTTTAATTATGGTCAAATAACCCTTCAATGGATAAATATCTTTCTCCAGTATCATAATTGAAAGTGAGAATCTTTGAACCTTTAGGAATCTCGTGTAACATTTTTGCTACTGCTGCTACCGCTGCACCTGTAGAAATACCTGCTAAAATTCCTTCTTCTTTTGCCAGCCGTCTGGTAAAATCGAATGCTTCTTCTTTTCCTACGGTAATAATTCCATCCAGAGCCTCTTTATTTAAAATAGAAGGCACAAAGCCAGCGCCCAAACCTTGCAAAGGATGTGGGGATGGAACTCCTCCACTGAGTACAGGGGAAAGTTCAGGTTCAACCGCAAAAACTTTTAAGGAAGGGAATTTTTGTTTGACTACTTCAGCTATGGCAGTAATATGCCCTCCTGTTCCAACTCCTGTAATAACATAATCCAAACCATCGCTAAAATCTTGAATGATTTCCTGTGCCGTTGTTTTTCTATGCGCTTCTGTATTGGCTGGATTGTCAAACTGTTGAGGGATCCATGCATTAGGAGTTACCTTCGCTAATTCAATAGCTTTTGCAATAGCTCCTTTCATGCCTTGTTCACGTGGAGTTAATACATACTCCGCACCGTATAAGGACATTAATCTCCTGCGTTCAATACTCATGCTTTCCGGCATAACTAAAATCAACTTATATCCTTTCACCGCTGCTACCAACGCTAATCCAATTCCAGTGTTCCCTGAAGTAGGCTCAATTATAATGCTGTCCTTTTTTAAAATCCCTTTTTGCTCTGCATCTTCGATCATGGAAAGAGCAATCCGGTCTTTGATACTGGCGCCTGGATTATTTTTTTCCAGTTTGATCCATACTTCATAATCAGGAGTAAAAATTTTGTTCAATCGAACATGTGGTGTATTTCCAATAGTTTCTAAAATGTTATTTGCTTTCATGCTTTACTTAAATTTTTTAAATGATAAAATTGAGTGGCTCAAGAAAAGGATCCTTATCTTTTATTCTGATTTCGCTTTTATGATAGACTACTGAATTGGGCGGAATGCTATAGGTAAGCCAAACATTGCCACCAATAATACTTCCTTCACCTATAATGGTTTTACCTCCCAAAATGGTGGCACCGGAGTAAATCACCACATTATCTTCAATGGTTGGATGACGTTTATTTTTTGCACTGTTCTTATCAACATTCAATGCACCCAGTGTTACGCCTTGATATAGCTTTACATTGTTACCTATAAGTGTAGTTTCGCCAATGACAATACCCGTTCCATGATCAATTGCAAACGATTTTCCTATACTGGCAGCGGGATGAATATCAATTCCTGTTTTGGAATGTGCATACTCGCAAAACAAGCGTGGAAGAATGGTGATGGCTTGTTTCCATAATTGATTTGAGATGCGGTAAATAGCTGTTGCAAAAAAACCAGGATAAGCTACCATTACTTCTGAAATACTGGTAGCTGCAGGATCAGATTGTAATATGGCTTCTGCATCTTGTAAAAGCGTTTGGTATACCACAGGCAATTGATGAAAGAAAACTTCGGTGTGATTTTTTACTTGTTCTTCTTCTTTGATGATTTCCGAAAGCAGGGATGCAAAGGTGTTTTTTAATTGCTGATATTTATCCCAGGTGTCGGCAGCCATTAATACCGCGGAGAAGTTTGCAAAAAGGAAATGAAATAATTTCTCAATAAAATATTCAGTCGCGGGTTTATCCGGAAAATGGGTAACTGTTGATTGTTTATTGTTTAGTAATTGGGCTATGAATTCTTTTTCACTCATTTGTTTTATTTATTGAAAGAGGAAGGCGCTCATTTGGGTGAAGATCAGGTATTAGGTATCAGGTATCAGGAAAACCGTTTCTGCCGATACATGGAACCTGATAGCTGCAGACCATTGTTAATTTTTACAACAACAAGAAACATCTTTATAGCAACAACACATCACCATAAGTGCGGTAGAGAGGGCACTAAATGAAGAGAGGGCTAATGTGGTTACCTGTTTCATGATTGTTTTTTTGGTTTAAGAACCTGTGCAAATATACGCGTACAATAACTAGTGTCTGTCCGAAAACTGTCATTTTTCAAATACTAATGGCTCTCAAAGCTATTAATCGGGTTTTCCCATTCATCGCGTAAATCAGTTCAGATTTGACTACAATCACCATCCCCGCTAATGGCCATCATGTAAAACGAATTAAGTGGTTAATAGCTTTGAAAAAAATAGAGTATGGAAAAAATACTAGTGGCTGTTGATGCCATCAATCCAGATAAAAATATATTGGAATTTGCCTGCTACGTTGCCAGGTTAACAAAATCAAAGATTACAGGTGTGTTTCTTGAAAATCTTTCCGCAGAGGAGAAACCTGCAGTAAAGCAGTTGCATGGAATGCCATATGTTGTTTGGGAGGTAGATGAAAAATCTGATGAACATAGGGCTAAAATTGAGATGGTAGAAAAAAATATCGCATTTTTTAAAGAAGGATGTATTAACAGGGGAGTAAGCTACACACTGCATCGTGACCGTGGAGTGCCTGCTCATGAACTGATTGAAGAAAGCCGGTTTGCTGATGTACTGGTAGTGGATTTGGAAACTTCATTTAAGAAACACTATGAAGGAAGTCCCACTGAATTTGTAAGAGATATCCTCAAAAAAGCTGAATGTCCTGTGATCATTGCTCCTGAAAGCTTTGAGGCTCTTGATGAAATTGTATTTACTTACAATGGTTCAGCATCTTCAGTATTTGCCATTAAACAGTTCACTTATCTATTTCCCCAATTACATAATAAAAAAGTAAGCATCATACAGGTGAATGAGGCCGGCGAATGGCGTGATCCGGATAAATACAAATTCAAAGAATGGCTGAAAGAGCATTACACGGATTTACACTTTGAAGCGTTAAAGGGGGAAACAGAAACGAAATTGCTTGACTACGTGTTTAAAAGGAAGAATATGTTTTTAGTAATGGGAGCCTATGGCAGAAATGCCTTGTCGCAGTTTTTTAAAAGCAGTCATGCTGATCTGCTGATTAATACCGTAACGCAACCGATTTTTATAGCACACTTGTAAAGAAAATAATTATGAAAAAAATTATTGCCGCATTTGATGGCCTTAAATACTCTGAAAGCACAAAAGATTATGCCATATACGTAGCAAAGCAAACGGATACCCACCTCGTCGGGGTTTTTATGGATGACCCAACATACACCAGTTATAATATTTATGAGCTAATTGTGAAACAAGATGTAACAGAAGATCAGCTGAAAAAATTTAAAGCAAAGGATAAAGCTACCCGGGATGCCGCTGTAGCAAATTTTGAGAAGGATTGCCAGAAAGAAGGATTGGAATATACTATACACCGCGACCGCAATATTGCCTTACAGGAGTTGAAGCATGAAAGTATTTATACCGACCTGATGATTATAGATTCCAAGGAAACTCTTACGCATTATACTGAAAAGTTACCTACTCGTTTTATTCGTGATTTATTAAGTGATGCACAATGCCCCGTGCTAATAGTGCCGCAGAAATATAAAACCATTCAAAAGTTAATATTATTGTATGATGGAGAACCTTC
>JADGPY010000225.1 GCA_017882205.1 Chitinophagaceae bacterium | reverse complement strand
GATTATTATTTAGGTATGGGACTTACAGCTGAAGCTGTTGCAAAAGAATATAACGTAAGCCGGGAAGCACAGGATGAGTTCAGCTACAACTCTCATAAAAAAGCAATGAATGCTATTCAGAATGGGTATTTTAAGAATGGAATTCTTCCAATGAATGTAGAGGAAGTATATGTTGATGAGAGAGGTAAAAAGCAGAAACGCAGTTTTATCGTTGATACTGATGATGGGGTAAGAGGAGATACCTCCATAGAAGCCCTCGCTAAATTAAAACCAGCATTCGCAGTAGGCGGATCTGTAACTGCGGGAAATTCATCACAAACAAGTGATGGCGCTGCCTTCGTTATTGTAATGAGCGAAAGATTGGTACTACAATTAGGATTAAAACCCATTGCACGATTAGTATCCTGTGCAAGCGCAGGTGTACATCCCAGGATTATGGGCATTGGTCCTGTGGAAGCAGTTCCAAAAGCGTTGAAGCAGGCAGGAATGAATCTATCTCAAATAGACCTGGTAGAGTTGAACGAAGCCTTTGCTTCTCAATCACTTGCCGTAATAGATAGGCTCGGCCTTGATCCTGCGATTGTAAATATTAACGGAGGCGCTATTGCCCTTGGCCATCCACTTGGGTGCACAGGTTGTAAGCTAACTATCCAGGTTACTCATGATTTGAAAAGACTTAATAAGAAATATGGGATAGTAACAGCCTGTGTTGGCGGTGGGCAGGGTATTGCGGGGGTAATTGAGAATTTATAAGAGTTCAACATCGGTGAATCCCGTCAGGCATTTAATATTGGTAAAAAACATAATCCCCTAATCAAATCTTAACCATCAACCCCACCCCAATCAACGATTTAAACTGTAACCCCGGGGATTGATGATTTTTCCCAAATAATCTTACATCATCATCGTAAATTAAATCAACACTCCAACTCGCAGTGAGAATCTTTGAAAGTTTTGTTGAGAACAAGTTTGACATAAATACATCTATATTCTGTGGATTATGCTGGTAATTTGAAAACAAGTCAAGGCGGCCTTTATAATTCACTGACTTGTTCAAAGCTTTCAGATAATTAATGGTTACAAATGCCCCTATTTCGTTCAGGCTTTTTTTACCAGGTACAACTCCATAAAATCCCTTAGCAGATAAACTATCGTTTCTAACGATCAACCATCTTGAAGTAATGGGGGAAACGAAGATCGAAAGATCCTTATTTGGCTTATAGTCAAGTCCAAGGCTGATCAGCACATATGCGGGTGAAAGAAAGTCAGAGAATAGAACTTTAGTGGTATCATTTGGATAATTGTACCCTTTTGTGAATTGTGTTCTGAAATTGAATAAAGTTGACAGACTAAGTTTATCGTGAAATTCATAGCCAGCCTTGGATAAAAGATCAATCCTGTCATCGTTTTTCCGACTTCCCAGGCTTGTTGTATTTAGGTATCCAAAATTCATATCTAATGTATTGTCCCAGCTATATTTCCCCTTTTTATAAAATGCATGCAGAGCGAGATAGGAATTGATAGATAGGGAAAAATTATCCCCACCTGCTGTCCAGTTACTTAAGCTTCCCTGAGAAAGATTGAGGCTAAAAAATCCTCCTTTTCTCCATTTTGGCAATGAAGTGTCAGCCTCTTTTTTGATGGTTTTTCCAGCTTCTGACTGTAACCCTTTTACCGTAGGATCCTGTGCAAATGCTTGCAGGCCAGTAAAGAGGAGAAGAGTAAAAAATACAGTTTTCATATACGTGTTTTATATAGGTAAAAGAAGACAGGTTTTAATCAGATTAATTAGAAAACTTCTCAACCAATAGTGTGCCGGGCCTGCAAAATCACTGGAAAAAGAATCCCACTCTTTCAGTTAATTAGTATATTTAAAGAGAGAGAGCATTTCACTCACCATCTTAATACAACTATTATGGGTTGTGCAACAAGTGAGAACCATGATGAAGGTTAGGTAGACAAAAAAACCTTCGCAGGTCACTACGAAGGTTTAAAAAATCAATATCAGGTATTATTATTTATCCCCCTTATCCATTTTCTTATCCATCTTCTCCATCTTTTTATGTGCCTTATGATGCTTTCTTTTCCTTATTTTCTTATGATGTTTCATCTCCTTTTTATGTGTTTTTTCGCCATCCTGGCTATAAGCTACTGTAGTTCCTAAAACCATAACGCCCAACAAAAGGGCAATCATAAATTTTTTCATATTTGTAAGTTTTAATGCCAAATATATTAAAGTATTATTAAAATTCAAACCAACATTTTTTTATTCAGGGTCCTTCGTGGCAAGATTCTTTAAGCGAACATCTAAAATACATTGAATCACATTTAAAAAATAGAATCATGAAAAAGATCTTTACACTACTATTTTGCGTAACAATTGTTGCTTCGGCATTTGCACAAAGAGATGATCGCGATCGCAATGATCGTAATCAGCCATCAAATAATCCTTATGTTAAAACTTATCCAACTAACGGTGAGTACTACAGGGGAGGAGATCGAGATGAGAGGAATGAGCACCTTAAAAACGAGGCTATTGCGCAACACAACCTCCAGATCGCTAATATCAACAGTGATATTGATATGCGGATTCAGCGCATATCCTATGACCGTTTTATGAGTCGCAGGCAAAAAAGAAAGGCTATTGAAAATCTTGAATCTATGAGAATACAACAGATCCAGGCATGCAATAACCAATTTAATCATGGTATTTATAGCCGTAGATAAATGTTAGATCAAACCTTGAAAAGCTAAAACGTTCTTACCCTAATAAAATGTAAAAGGCTGTCTCAATTATAGTGAGATGGTCTTTTTTCTATTACAAAACCTTCAGCAAACCGGATTACAATCTTCGTCCTGGAATTCTGTTTCTAACGTTATGTGCTGGATGTTTAAATGTTGCAATTGGTGTTTTAACTCATTTTTTATTGAGGTGAGTTGTTGGTTATTGAGATTATTTTCAACTACCAGATGTGCAGTAAGTGCATTCTCCGAAGTACTCATCGCCCAAATATGAATGTGATGAAATCCTTTAACCCCTGCAACTTTCTGTGCCTCAATCATTACTTTATTTATATCAACATTTGCAGGAACTGCATCGAGAGATAAACGAAAACTATCAATAAGTAAGGACCATGTTCCTCTAAGTATAACCAGTATTACTAGGATACCAACAATGGCATCCAATATATACCAATGAGTATAGATGATAATAATTCCTGATATTACTACACTCAGGGATACAGCTGCATCGGTAAGCATGTGAAGGTATGCTCCCTTCGTATTTAACTCATGATCTTTATCCCTGAAAAATAAAAGCGCTGAAGTGCCATTTATAACTATCCCAAACGCCGCCACCCATGCAATAATACCTCCCTGCACTGGTTCGGGATGCTGTATTCGAATGATTGATTCATATCCAAGAATGCCAACACCAATCATCAGGATCATGGAATTAAACAAGGCTGCAAGAATGGTTGTTTTTTTATACCCGTATGTGTAGACATCAGTCGCTTTTACTTTTGCCAGCCTGAAAGCTAATAGAGATAATCCGAGCCCTGCTACATCGCCAAGATTATGGCCCGCATCAGTTAATAAGGCAAGGGAGTGGTTTATCAAACCATATATTACCTCCATTATCACATATCCCAGGTTCATCACAATACCAATAATAAAAGCCCGGTTTGGTCTTATGGGGTAAGTGTGTCCATGACTATGATGGCTATGATTGTGGTCCTGCATTATAATAGGGTCCCTTTTAAAATGAGGGCTGCAATTGTAAAATAGATTACGAGCCCTGTAACGTCTACCAGGGTAGCAACAAAGGGAGCAGATGAAGCCGCAGGATCCTGTTTACATTTCTTCAGTATAATCGGTATCATTGATCCGCAAATAGTTCCCCACATTACAATTCCAATAAGGGAAAAGAAAATAGTGGTGGCAAGCAGGAACCAATTTGGGCCATATTTATACCAGTGAAGGTATTGCCAGGCGGTAATGCGTAAAAATCCAATACTTCCAAGTATCAATCCTAATGTAAGGCCAGAGAATATTTCCCTTCTCATAACATACCACCAATCCCGAACAGACAATTCTTTCACCGCCATTGCACGAATAATCAGTGTTGCAGCCTGGGAGCCACTATTACCACCACTTGATATAATTAGCGGAATGAACAAGGAAAGCATTACAGCTTTTGCGATCTCATTTTCAAAATAGCCCATAGCCGTTGCCGTAAGCATCTCTCCTAAAAATAAGATGATCAGCCATCCGGCTCTTTT
>JADGPY010000224.1 GCA_017882205.1 Chitinophagaceae bacterium | reverse complement strand
TATGTATTGCCGTTAGGATTTGATTACGGTGGCCCGTTATTCTTCTCGCAATATTCTTTTTTAGGCCTGGATCCGCATGGCCTTAAGGATAAATATGCAGATTATTGGATTCAGAACAGAAATCATACCCTTATTAACTATTCCTATTGCGTGGATAATCCCAAAAAATTTAAGGGATATGGGGAGAATAATTGGGGGCTTACTTCAAGCGATACATATAATGGATATACCGCACATTCACCTACCAACGATATAGGTACCATATCACCAACAGCCTCATTGTCTGCTTTCCCATATACTCCGCGAAATTCTATGCTTGCACTGAAACATTTTTATGAAATGGGAGATAAGGTTTGGGGGCAATATGGTTTTGTAGATGCATTTAATGAAACAAAAAATTGGTATGCGCAATCCTATCTTGCCATTGATGAAGGGCCAATCATTGTAATGATAGAAAATTATCGAACTGGTTTGTTGTGGAAATTATTTATGAGTTGCCCGGAGGTTCATAAGGGTTTGAAGAAACTGGGTTTTGAGAGTCCATGGTTAAAATGATAATTAAAAGAAATAATATGCTTAGAAATGTATTGATTGCCTTTGGGATTGTTTGTATTACTAATGCACATGCGCAAACATTGCAGGATAGTAAAATGAATCAGTTTATTGATGGCCTGATGAAGAAAATGACTTTGAAAGAGAAAATAGGTCAATTAAATTTACCAACAATCGGCGTTACAGTAACGGGCCCAATATTAAGTAAGAACGTAGAAGACAAAATAAAAAGTGGGCTCGTGGGTGGCGTTTTAAATACCCATGGTGTTATGGCCGTTAGAACACTTCAGGATATGGCAGTAAAGAATACCCGATTAAAAATCCCTTTATTCTTTGGATTAGATGTTATTCATGGCCATACTACTTTGTTTCCAATTCCATTGGGTTTAGCTTCCAGTTGGGATATGAATCTCATTGAACATAGCGCCAGAATTGCTGCTGAAGAATCAGCGGCAGACGGATTAGACTGGACCTTTAGTCCAATGGTGGATATTGCCCGTGATCCCAGGTGGGGGAGGATAGCTGAAGGTGCAGGGGAAGATCCATACCTCGGAGCCCTCGTAGCAAAAGCAATGGTAAAGGGCTATCAGCAGGATGATCTTAGAAAGAAAACTTCTATAATGGCTTGTGTAAAGCACTTTGCACTATATGGTGCTGCAGAAGCCGGCAGGGATTACAACACAGTGGATATGAGTCCTGTTAAGATGTATCAATATTATTTACCTCCATATAAAGCAGCAGTACAGGCAGGAGTTGAAAGTGTAATGACCTCTTTTAATGAAATAAATGGCATTCCGTCTACTGCAAATAAATGGCTATTGACGGATTTATTACGCAAGCAATGGGGTTTTAAAGGGTTTGTGGTAACAGATTATACAGCGATCAATGAAATGACCCAGCATGGACTTGGTGATGACCAGGAGGTGGCAAAGCTGGCATTGAATGCAGGTGTTGATATGGATATGGTTGGCGAAGATTTTTTAAACACTTTAGAGAAATCACTTAAGGATAAGAAAATTACAGAAAACGAAATCGATGTTGCGTGTAGAAGAATCCTGGAAGCGAAATATAAATTAGGGTTATTTGATGACCCATATAAAAATCTACACGAGGAGTCAGCGCAACAGATCTTTACTGAAGCTAATAGAAATACAGCCAGGCAAATTGCGGAACATTGTATTGTATTGCTAAAAAATAATAACCAGGTTCTGCCATTAAAAAAATCGGGAACGATAGCTTTGATAGGTCCTTTAGCAAATAGTCGAAGAGATGTTTCAGGTCCGCATGCTGCAGCTTCGGATTGGCATAATGCTGTCAGCGTTATGGATGGATTAAAAAATATCCAGGGCGTTAAATTCCTTTATTCAAAAGGGGCTAACATAACTGATGATCCACTACTATTAAATCAACTTAATAGCGATGGTGGTAATATTGAAACTGATAATAAATCTGCGCAACAATTAATTGATGATGCAGTTGCAACGGCTAATCAGTCAGATGTAGTCGTAGCCGTTCTTGGCGAAAGCCAGGGTATGAGTGGCGAAGCGGCAAGTCGCACAGATATTGGTTTACCTGAATCTCAGCAGACATTATTAAAGGCATTGGTAAAAACGGGCAAACCAGTTGTTCTTCTATTAATGAATGGAAGACCTTTAACTATAGAATGGGAAAGTAAAAATGTATCCGCTATATTAGAAACATGGTTTGCCGGAACTGAAGCAGGTAACGCTATTACTGACGTATTGTTTGGAAACTATAATCCCTCAGCAAAAATTACCATATCATTTCCCTATAATGTAGGCCAGATCCCTATCTATTATAATCATAAAAATACTGGAAGACCTTATGGTGGGGCTCCAATTGATAAATACAGATCCCGTTATCTTGATGCTCCAAATGATCCACTTTATCCATTTGGTTATGGGCTTAGCTATACTTCATTTAATTACAGCGAGGTTAAGCTCAATAGAAGAGCAATAAAAGGTGATCAAAAACTTACTGCTTCAGTAACGGTTACTAACACAGGCAATTTACAAGGCGAAGAGGTAGTGCAATTGTACCTCTCAGATCCAGTAGCAAGTGTGACAAGAGCAGTTGAGGAACTTAAAGGATTTCAAAAAATTCTATTACAACCAGGAGAGTCAAAAGAAGTAACATTCATGCTAACAACCGAAGATCTTAAATTTTATAATTCAGATCTGAAGTTTGTGTGGGCACCTGGAGAATTTACTATTCATATTGGTACCAATTCCAGGGATGTAAAATCTGCAAATGTAAATTGGTCAAGATAAAGCTACCTTAGAGACGGAAATTTAATAGAAAAGAAGGCAATTTTATAATAGATGTTTCATAGGTTAGCAGGTCGAAACATCACTGCGGTGATTTGATTGCAAGTTAAATCGTTTAGGCGCTCATAAAACAGGTATAATTACGGTATTTTATTGCCATTTGCGAAATGAATTATAGCAATTTACCCGAGCCGGTAAGCTCAAATAGTTTATTTTTAATTGCATAGATCACGATTCCAGCTGCATTCTTCGCATTAATTTTCACCAGTATTTTTTCTCTGTAACCTTCCACCGTACGCCTGCTTAACTTTAAAGTATCAGCAATCTCATGGTTAGAATATTCTTCGCAGATCATTCTTATGACTGATAGCTCATTGTCTGTAAATTCGGGTTTGTCTTTGATCTTGAAAGGATTATAGCTGCTATCGGCAATCATTCTGGCCAATTTTTTCGTTGTATCCCTACAATAATAGCTTTGATGATTATATACTGCTTCGATGGCAGCAAGGATCTCATCTTTATGAGCATTTTTTAATAAATATCCCCTGGCCCCGGCCTCCAGCATTTCAACTATGAGATCATCTTCATCGAACATTGATAATGCTATGATTCCAATATGAGGCATCTCCTTCGTCAATTGTATGGTAGCCTCAATACCATTTTGTACAGGCATCTTAATATCTGTTACAACTACATGCGGGTTAAATCTTCTTACCAGATCAACCAGTTCCAGGCCATTGGAGGCTTCTGCAACAATTTCTACCTTCTTGCTTTTTTTGATCAGGACATTAAATCCGTCACGAAATATTTCATGATCGTCGGCTAAAATCACTTTTATGGGTCTATAAGCTGTTTCCATAATTCATTGGTATTTCAAATCTCAATAGCTATCAAATTGCCTGCCGGGCATTAGCCATAGTACTTTTTTTGCCGAAAGGTAGATATCTTTTTTTAAATGTGGTTAATCTGCTTACTTATGTAAACTCTTTATTAATTATGAGTATATTCCATCAAAGTTGAAATTGATATTTTAAATTACATTGTCAAAAGTTTCACATGAAAAGACTTATTTTATTATTTCTTAGTTTATTAATAATTATTAGTGGCTTTACGCAGTCGCCCTCAACTATTGAACCCAATAAAGTGTTGCTTCCAAATGGTTGGACCTTATCCCCGGCAGGAAGGAGTTTGCCACTAGGCGATCTTCCATTAAATATTGCGGTTTCATCTTCAGGTAGATATATTGCTATAACCAATAATGGGCAGAGCACTCAAAGTATGCAGTTGATCGATGTACAACACGAAAAGATATTGGATAATATTGTAGTTAGTACCTGTTGGATGGGTTTGAAATTTAGTTTGGATGAAAAATACTTATATGCATCAGGCGGCAACGATAACATAGTTTTAAAATATGCCATTCAGAATAATAAACTTGTATTACAAGATAAAATCATATTAGGGGAAAAATGGCCAAATAGAATTTCACCTGCAGGAATTGATATAGATGATTCAAAACATCTGATGTATGTTGTTACTAAGGATAACAATTCACTTTACGTGATAAACCTGGAAACAAAAAAAGCAAGTCAAATAGTGAAATTACCTGCAGAAGCCTATACTTGCCTGCTTTCACAGTCCAAAGATGAGTTATACATTACTTGCTGGGGTTGTGGTAAAATACTTATCTACAACACCATGCAAAAGAAAATAATAGGTGAAATAGTGGTAGGAAGTCATCCCAATGATCTTTGTTTATCCAAAAATGGCCAGTATTTATTTGTTGCCAATGCAGATGACAATAGTGTTTCTGTAATAGATATTAAAATGAGACGAGTGTTAGAAACCTTAAATGCTGCGCTATATTCCGACGCACCTAATGGTTCCACCACCAATGGGGTAGCATTGAGTGAGGATCAACGAACTTTATATATCGCCAATGCGGATAATAATTGTTTGAGTGTATTTGATGTAAGCAAACCTGGCAGTAGTGTAAGCAAAGGATTTATTCCGGTAGGCTGGTATCCTACCTGTGTGAAAGTAATTGGTATGAAAATATTTGTTGCAAATGGAAAGGGGTACTCATCATTTGCGAACCCTCATGGGCCGAACCCTGTAAATAAAAAAGTACGAACTGATTTTCATCAAGGAGATACGAGTACTACAATTAAAGTTCAATATATCGGTGGCTTGTTCATGGGTACATTAAGTATCATTGATGTGCCTAAAGAAAAACAGTTGCGTAATTATTCAAAAACGGTTTATGATAATACCCCATATAATAAAACAAAAGAATTGCTGGCAGAAGGAGAGGATGGGAATCCTATTCCAAAAAAGGTTGGTGATCCATCACCCATTAAATACGTTTTCTACATTATTAAGGAAAACCGGACCTATGACCAGGTATTAGGCGATATCCCCGAAGGAAATGGAGACAAAAGTCTTTGTTTGTTTGGAGAAAATGTAACACCTAATCTTCATGCGGTGGCAAGAGAATTTGTTCTGCTGGATAATTTTTATTGCGATGGCGAAGTCAGCGCAGATGGCCACAACTGGAGTATGGGTGCATACGCGACTGATTACCTGGAAAAAAACTGGGTAAGCAGTTATGGTAGTAGGGGAGGGACTTACGATGCCGAAGGACAACGTGAAATAGCGAATAATAAAATGGGCTTTATCTGGGATCATTGTAAACGTGCAGGTATTACCTATAGAACCTATGGAGAATTTGCTGATGATTATAAACCTAATATCCCTGTACTAAAAAATCACTATTGTCCTTATTACACCAGTTGGGATCAGAAGGTGAGAGATACTTCAAGAGTTCATCAATGGGAAAGAGATTTTGATTCTCTACTTTCTATTAATGCATTACCTCGTCTAAATACACTAAGAATTATAAATGATCATACAGAGGGATTGAAAAAGGGTAGGCCAACTCCTTATGCACATGTAGCAGATAATGACCTCGCCATAGGTATGTTCATCGAGTATTTAAGCAAAAGCCCGGTATGGAATGAAAGTGCTGTATTTATAGTAGAAGATGATGCCCAGGATGGACCGGATCATGTGGATGCCCATCGAACTACTGCTTATCTTGCCGGTGGATATATAAAACGACATTTTGTGGACCATTCGATGTACTCAACTTCTTCTATGTTGAGGACCATAGAGCTTATTTTAGGAATTCCACCAATGAGTCAATATGATGCTGCAGCCAGGCCAATGTGGAATAGTTTTAAGAAAGAACCAACTGCATCGTCATTTACCGCAAAGCCTTTGCAAATAGACATTAATCAGAAGAATACTGCCTCTAATGCATGGCAGAAAATGAGTGAAGCCTTTGATTTTAGTAAAGAGGATAAAGTACCTGATCGATTATTTACTGAGGTGATATGGAAGGCGGTTAAGGGACTGGATGCGGAGGTTCCGGTACCTAAACGTGCGGCTTTTGTACGTTCTACAAGTGATAAATGATTTTTTTTGTATAATCCATTAATCCCTGCCTTTGCCGGGCGGCAGGCTTTAATCATGGTCGGTTATGAATGAAAAACAGTTGCATTCACTTTCACCTTTGGGAGATTCTGCCATTCTCATCAACTTTGGCAACGCCATTGATGAAACCATAAACAAGCGAGTATTAGCTTTGTTTGAATTACTAAAACAATCTGCCATAAAAGGGGTAAGGGATATTGTGCCTGCATATTGTTCATTAGTCATTCATTATGATCCCCTCATTAAAAAAGTTACTAATAATATAACAGCATTTGAATTTTATTCACAACAAATAAATCACCTACTGAATTCGGAGAATCAACTTACTATAAAATCCTCCAGGAGTGTTAAAGTGCCCGTATGTTATTCAACAAAATATGCATTGGATATTACTAACATTGCAACAGAAAGGAAGATACCAGTTGATGAAATCATCCAGCTGCATTGTGCGGGAAAATACAGGGTTTATATGATCGGATTTTTACCAGGGTTCGCATATATGGGTGAAGTAGATGAAAGAATTGCCATGCCCCGTTTATCGCAACCGCGTTTGAGGATTGAAGCAGGAAGTGTAGGTATTGCAGATAAACAAACTGGGATTTACCCGGTAGCTTCTCCTGGTGGCTGGCAGATCATAGGGAAAACTCCACTGTCTATTTTTAATAAGGACGCGGAAGATCCTATATTCTTTCAACCTGGAGATGAAGTGCAATTTTATTCAATCACTGAAGATGAGTTTGAAAATTATTAAGGCTGGTTTGATGGATACTATACAAGACCAGGGAAGATATGGATTTCAGCACCTTGGGGTCAATCCATCTGGCGCTATGGATATATTCTCATCAAGATTGGCCAACAGTCTTTTAGGAAATGATTTGCTTACTCCGGTTATAGAAATGCATTTCCCTGCCCCTGAAATATTATTTGAACAACCTGCCATTATTTGTATTACAGGGGCGGATCTTTCACCTGTTATTAATCAAAAATCAATTCCAATCAATCAACCGGTTCTGGTTAATCGAAACACCTTGTTGAAGTTTGAGAGACTTCGATCTGGAGCGAGATGCTATTTGTCAATTCTACATGGCCTTAAATTAGAAAAATGGTTAGATAGCTATAGCACAAATCTAAAAGCACAGGCAGGTGGGTGGCAAGGGAGAAAATTGCAAAAGGGAGATAACTTATTTTTTAATAATGAGTTTGAATTTTCATCTTTAATAGGTAATAACGATTTCATATCACTAAAATGGAGTGCAAACGGATTCGATGAAAGGCCAGGCAATGAATTAAGGTTTATAAAAGGGAATGAATGGGATTGGTTGAAAGATGACTCAGCAGATTTGTTATGTGAAAAGTTTCTTATTACAAAGGATTCAGATCGTATGGCTTATCGGTTAAATGGGAAAGATTTGAAAGCTAAAAAGGGACAGTTGATCTCTTCGGCAGTCACTTTTGGAACCATGCAATTATTACCTAATGGTCAAATGATTATTTTAATGGCAGATCACCAGACTACAGGGGGATATCCCAGGATAGGTCATTTAATTTCAGCCGATCTGCCAATACTGGCACAACTGGTGCCCGGTGACAAGATTAGTTTCAGGCCTGTGGATTTGGGCACTGCTGAAACAGAAATGATAGAACAGGCTAATTATCTTCAACATTTGCAAACTACATGCAAGTTTAAAATAGAAAATCTTTATGCTAATCTCTGATCTAAATTGTGATATGGGTGAAGGCATTGGAAATGATGAATTGATCCTGCCTTATATTACCTCTGCAAATATTGCCTGTGGCTATCATGCAGGGAGTCCGGAAATAATGAAGAGGCTTGTTGACTTGTGTTTGGAATATGAAGTTTCAATTGGTGCACATCCTTCTTATCCGGATAGACAAAATTTTGGAAGAAGAGATTTAATTGATGTATATCTTAAGCCTGAAGATTTACCGAAAATAATTATAGATCAATTACAATTATTAAATACGATATGTTTAGAGGCTGGAACAAAAATGAATCATGTTAAACCGCATGGTGCTCTTTATAACAGGGCAAGTTGGGATGGGGTGGTAGCTTCATTTATCTGTAAATCATTACTGGAGTTCGATCCTTCATTAATCTTGTTCGGTTTGAGTAACAGTGAAATGAAAAGAGAGGCAGAGGGTTATGGATTGAGTTTTCGAAATGAAGTTTTTGCGGACAGAACCTACCAGGAAGATGGGAGTCTTACACCACGTTCAAGAGCAGACGCGCTGATCATGGATAAGGAGAGCTGTATCCGGCAGGTTCTACAGATGGTAGATCAAAAAACTGTAACAACCACATCGGGAAAAGTGATACCCGTGATTGTTGATACCATTTGCATTCATGGAGATGGGCAACACGCGGTGGAATTTGCCAGGGCGATTAATATGCATTTAAATAAAGGCAAAAATATATAATAAAAATTGTGGCTAAACCGATCAATTAATTGAAAAAAAACTCGGCTATACTAGGCGCTGCATTCCTGATGGCAACTTCTGCCGTAGGCCCTGGATTCCTGACTCAAACGGCCAAGTTTACTGCTGAGCTTTTAACCAGCTTCGGTTTTGTTATCCTTATTACATTTTTATTAGATGTAGGCACCCAGGTTAATATCTGGAGGATAATAACGGTAAGTGGCAAACGCGCGCAGGATATTGCTAATGAATTAGTTCCAGGGCTTGGAGTTGCACTAGCCTGTCTCATTGGATTTGGAGGCCTCGTGTTTAACATAGGCAATATGGCTGGATGTGGTTTGGGTTTTGAAGCCATGTTAGGTATCAGCGCCAGGAACGGGGCAATGATAAGTTGTGTGGTTGCTCTGTCTATTTTTTGGTATAAGGAGGCTGGTGTATTAATGGATGGGTTTACAAAATTGCTTGGAATATTAATGATCGGTCTGACATTGTACATTGCCTTTATAAGCCATCCACCAGTTGTTCAGACACTTTACCGTACGGTCTGGCCGGATAAAATTGATGTGATGAAAATTGTAACTCTCGTCGGTGGAACGGTAGGAGGATATATTTCTTTTGCGGGGGCACATAGATTATTGGATGCCGGGATTAGCGGAAGGGCTTCTTTAAAACAAGTAACTAAAAGTTCCATTAGTGGAATAGCGATCACATCGATTATGCGGGTGGTATTATTTTTAGCAGCACTCGGCGTAGTATGGCATGGTTGGGTATTAAATCAGAATAATCCGGCCGGGTCTGTTTTTCAGATCGCAGCAGGTAACCTGGGATTGAGGTTTTTTGGATTCGTAATGTGGTGTGCAGCTATAACATCAGTGGTCGGAGCTTCCTACACCTCTGTTTCATTCTTTAAAACGCTTCACCCGGCTATTGAAAAAAATCAACGTTACATTGTTTCACTTTTTATAGTTGCTGCAACGCTGATATTTATTCTACTTGGTAACCCCGTTACTTTGTTGATCCTTGCGGGTGCACTGAATGGATTAATTTTACCAATGGCCCTTGTTGTTATTTTGATCGCTTCCACAAAGCGCAAAATAGTGGGTAATTATCAGCACCCTATATGGATGCAGGCAATAGGCTGGCTTATTGTGTTAGCAATGAGTTGGATGGGGATCGTAACGATAATAAAGAGTTGGAAGCAATTGGCTTAACTGATTTAAATTATAATTAATGAAACACGTGGTATCTTTTGTACGGATGAGTATAATTATTTTGTTTCTCTTACCCTTTGATACTTTTTCCCAATTAACAGATACTTTGGTTAATGGAGTTTCTGAAAGGCTTGCGATCCATCGTAAACAGGTATTAAGCAATATAAATTATTCTCTATCATTCATCATTCCACCAAAGAAAGGGGATCCGATTTCCGCGAAAGAAACTATTTCGTTTAACTGGAAGCAAAATACTCATCCTCTGCAAATTGATTTTAAGGAAAGCAGAGATCATGTACAAAAAATAACAATCAATGCCAGGAATGTAGATATCGTTTTAGAAAAAGAGCACCTGCTTATAGATCCTGGATTTTTAACTGGCGGTAATAATGAAGTTGCAATAGATTTTATTGCAGGTAATCTCTCATTGAACCGCAACGATGATTATTTATATACTCTTCTGGTGCCTGATCGTGCCCGTACGGTTTTTCCGTGTTTTGACCAGCCGGATCTGAAAGCCATATTCAAACTTTCTTTAACTATACCCAAAGAATGGAAGGCTTTAAGTAATGCGCCATTGTATGACTCCTCAGTTTCGGGAATGAGCAAAACATTTCGTTTTGAACCTTCTGATAAGATCAGTACGTACCTATTTTCATTTGCTACCGGAAAGTTTGAGGTGATACAAAAAATCATTGGTGGAAGACCAATGAATTTTTATCACAGGGAAACAGATACAGCGAAGATAAGGCTAAGCACTGATCCTATCTTTCAGATTCAGCATGATGCGCTTACATTTTTGGAAGAATATACACAAGTGCCATTTCC
>JADGPY010000223.1 GCA_017882205.1 Chitinophagaceae bacterium | reverse complement strand
TGATGAATGCTTTGGCAACTTTGACCGGAAAAATATCAGAATGGATCAAAGGATTACAATCGGGAAAGGTTCAGAATTATGCTTTGTATTTCTTTGCAGGGATACTGGGATTGACGGTGTTGTTTGTTTGGTTATGGAAATAGCAGTCGGGGCGCTCCAGGCGACCTGAGCGCTAAAGCGCTTAAATATTATAATATGTTTTTATCACTATTGCTTATTGTACCCCTTCTTACTTCGATTGCAATATTATTATGCAAAGGGCTGAAACAAGTAAGAACGATCTCATTGCTGGGTGCAAGTACACAATTGATCCTTGCATTTGACCTCTTGATCAAATTCTGGAAGGAGCGCTCTTCAGGTAATACTTCAACAATGTTGTTTGAATGGGATTACACCTGGTTCGCTTCTTTTAATATTCATTATCATATTGGAGTTGATGGAATTTCAGTTTGCATGATCCTTCTAACAGCCTTCGTTGTATTGGCGGGAGTGCTGGTTTCATGGAAAATAGATACGCTGAGCAAGGAGTTTTTCTTTTTGCTACTTTTTCTCAGCCTCGGAGCGTATGGATTTTTTATTTCACTTGATCTTTTTACACTTTTCTTTTTCCTTGAAGTAGCTGTGATCCCTAAGTATCTTCTAATAGGGATCTGGGGCAGTGGGAAAAAAGAATACAGTGCCATGAAGCTTGCACTGATGTTAATGGGAGGCTCAGCATTAGTCTTTGTTGGATTGGTTGGAATTTATTTTAATACTGATGTTGGTAATGGGCAGCACACGTTTAATCTCTTAGAAATATCACAGATGCATATACCTGTGCATATCCAGAAAATATTTTTCCCCTTCGCATTTATCGGCTTTGGAGTATTCACTGCTTTATTTCCATTTCATACCTGGGTTCCGGATGGTCACTCTTCCGCTCCCACTGCAGCATCCATGTTTCTTGCAGGGATATCTATGAAGCTAGGCGGCTATGGATGTTTACGGGTGGCCACCTTCCTGATGCCTGATGCTGCACATGAATATTCATGGATCATTATCCTGCTCGCTACCATTGCCATTATCTATGGTGCTTTTGCTACAATGATGCAGAGGGATTTGAAATACATCAACGCGTATTCATCTGTCAGCCATTGTGGGTTTGTGCTGCTTGGAATTGGTATGCTTACACAAACTTCCATTACTGGGGCCGTCATGCAAATGGTTTCTCACGGGCTTATGACAGCCTTATTCTTTGCCGCCATTGGGATGCTCTATAACAGGACCCACACAAGAATGGTAGATCAATTAGGAGGGCTATTAAAGGTGATGCCGTTCATCTCTACAGTCTTTGTGATTGCTGGATTATGTTCACTTGGATTGCCTGGCTTAAGTGGATTTGTTGCTGAGATGACTGTGTTCATGGGTTCATGGCAAAACCCGGATAAGTTATACCGCCTTGCAACTATTCTTGCCTGTGCATCCATTGTTGTTACTGCAGTCTATATTTTGAGAGCAACTGCTAAGACAATCATGGGGCCGGTGACGAATGCAAAGTTTACTACCCTCGGCGATGCATCCTGGAATGAAAAATTAGCCTCAGGATTATTGATCGCAGGAATAGTGGCCATTGGTGTTGCCCCATTTTGGTTATATCAACTGGTAACACCGGCAGCAGAAAATATAATACACCCTTTGTTAAGAATTGTAATGAAATAAAAAAGAACGGATGCCAGATGATTTCCTGATATTACTGAGACAAGAACTGCTGGTGACGGCATTGATCTTTATCCTATTATTTATTAAAGTAGGCAGTAAGGAAAGATCAAATGAATCTTTGATGATCCTTGTAAATCTATTACTGCTCGCTAACTTTCTTTTCGGCTTTTTTTGCGACGAAGAAGGAACTCTATTCAATAATATGTTCAGAACCACCAGGCTTCTGAACTTAGAAAAAAATATTCTGAACCTTGCTGTACTTATCATCTCTATGCAGTCTTGGAGTTGGTTAAAAACCCATAAACACCTGTTGGAATTTTACATGCTTTTGCTTTCAACATTACTCGGGATGTTTTTCATGATTTCCAGTGGCAACCTGCTGATGTTTTATCTTGGTCTTGAATTATCTACTATACCGCTGGCGGCTATGGCCAATTTTGATCTTCAGAAAAGAGAATCTTCTGAAGCCGCAATGAAGCTGATTATTTCATCTGCTTTTTCTTCTGCCTTATTATTATTTGGCATTTCGATGATTTATGGAACTACTGGCACACTTGACTTCTCAGAACTTCCTGCACATCTAACCGGTAGTGATCTACAAATATTTGCTTTTATTTTATTGCTGGCAGGTTTTGCATTTAAAATATCAGTTGTTCCATTTCATCTATGGACTGCAGATGTGTATGAAGGTGCACCAGTAGCAGTTACCTCATATTTATCGGTTGTTTCAAAAGCTGCTGTACTCTTTATATTCATATCTGCTTTATATACTGTTTTCAAACCATTAGCTGATGCATGGTACAATATGCTAGTGCTCCTGGCCATAATTACCATTATAATAGGGAACCTATTTGCCATAAGGCAAAACAACCTGAAACGATTTCTTGCATTTTCTTCGATTGCCCAGGTTGGATTCATCCTCATTGGTATCTCCGGAAGTTCACAAGCTGGCACTGCTTCCGTAGTTTATTTTATTCTGGTATATGTTTTCTCGAACCTGGCGGCTTTTGGTGTAATCTCCGTTGTGAGCGCTGTTACAGGAAAAGAGCGAATCGATGAATACAAAGGATTTTATAAGACCAATCCCCTACTCTCCTGGGTGTTAACAATTGCATTGTTTTCGTTGGCAGGAGTACCACCTACAGCAGGATTCTTCGGGAAGTTCTTTTTATTGATGGCAGGCGCGGGAAAAGGAAACTATTGGCTGATCGCAATCGCTGCATTGAATATGATCATCTCATTTTATTATTACTTACGTATTGTAAAGGCGATCTTTATGGATGAAAATAGCCAGCCTATTCCCCGGGTGTCCATTCCATTCATTTCAAAAGTGGCCTTATTAATTTGTATTGTAGGAATAATATTTTCAGGTGTTATCAGTTCGTTGTACGAATATATATATTCGTTGTGCAGTAGTTTTTAAAAACAGGATATGCCAATAAATCAAAATCATACTTTCGAAGACCTTAACGGCATTAAGTGTGCTATAGTAGAAAAAAATGTTTCGAAGGATCGGGTAGCATTTTTACAGAACCTGCTGGAATTTAACAGGTTCATTGTTGTTGTTGTTCCATCACCTCCTCCAAAAGCTGCTCCTGCACCACCTGCAACCCCAGGCGCAGAACCAATTAAGCCCACTGAACCAGTGGCTCCAGTCATAGAAACTTTTACCGTAGGTGTAACAGATGTAATGTTTAATTCTATCAATGCAATTTTTGGAAGACTATTGCATACAAAGGATGGGCATATAGTTACACTCGCGTACTGGGGGCAGAAAGAGAAGGTGGCAAGTGATGAGATACCGTACTATGAATAGTAGGGTGCTGCGGTTGGGGAATTACAAGAGGACGGTAGTCACCATTTACTCACTGGTTCTTCCTCCAAATCCATTACCTCGCTATGAAATTCTACTTCAAAAAACTCTATGAACATTTTATACGTTCTTTTTTGAGGCGATTGACCTTCATCCACCCCCCATGCTTCAAGTTCATTTATGAAAATACGGTTAAAGTTCTTTTTTACCCATTGGCTTGTTTCTTCGACCGAATCTCTCTCATTTACCAGGTAAACAGTATTTTTCATAAATGGGTCAGGTCCTGTAAAATCTTTGTCTTTTTGCTGCAACCAGTTCCAAAAAGCAGGTTTGGGTCTTACCAATATAGCATTACGGTTTACATAGCCTTCCTCATACTCTAGGTCATCATCATCTTCGTCAAAATCATCATCATTATCCATTATGGTATCGTTAACAAAGTCCATGATTGATTTAGTAGTAAGAGAAATTTTCGTCCCGCCCTTTCCATAAATATCCAGGTTATAATTTTCTATAAACTTTTGATGGTTGTCGTATTTCTGTTTCTTAGCTTTCATTAGGTTTTTCACCATATCAACACCAGTACCCATAATGCCCGATGCATTCATCGTATCATCAAATAATTGCTTAAAGGCAGGATAGCCCATGGATTTTGAAAGAGCCATATTCCAGGCTATAATACCCAGTTGCAACTTATTCTCCAGATCCATAGGATTTGGAGGTGTTTCCAGGTAGGGATTAATTAAATCGAGTAGCATGGATGAATAGGCTTCATTATCATTAGAAATTTCTTTATCCCCTTGCAATCCAGGTTTCAGTTGATTTGTTGTTGGTCCTTTCTTGTTTTTGGAAAAATCTCCCTTAACTACTTTCATGAGTATCTATTTGATAAAAAATATTAGGCAAGTACGATGAGGCTTAAAATTCATTGCTAAGCTACTAAAAAAAGTAAGCGCAGTCAAAATCACAAAAATCACTGTTATATTTGAAAAAAATTATAAGTATTGCAGACACATCCACATGATCACGATCACACGGAAGAACACCTCAAAAGTTCTTATCTGATTAGAGACATTGTAATAGGAATGAGTGATGGGCTTACCGTACCATTCGCCCTGGCGGCAGGTTTAAGCGGAAAAGTTCCCAATAGCAGCATTATTGTTATTGCCGGAATAGCAGAAATAGTAGCAGGCAGCATTGCAATGGGGCTTGGAGGTTACCTCGCAGGCAAGACAGAAAATGATCATTATGATAGCGAGCTTAAACGAGAATATCAAGAGGTGGATAGGGTTCCGGAAATAGAAAAACAAGAGGTAAGGGAGTTTTTCGAACAGATAGGTCTTAGTAAAGATCTTCAACTTAAAGCAACAGAAGAAATTGCAAAGGATAAAAAACAGTGGGTTGATTTTATGATGAAATATGAACTTGGCCTTGATGAACCTGATCCGAAACGGGCAACGAAAAGTGCATTAAACATTGGGCTTTCATACATCGCAGGAGGGATCATTCCACTCAGCCCTTATTTTTTTATAGATGATTCAGGTAAGGCATTACAGATCTCCGTCATAGCTACATTAATTTGTCTTTTTGTTTTCGGCTATTTCAAAAGCAGGATAACAGGAGTACATCCATTGTGGGGGGCTATAAAAGTTACGCTGATCGGGGCAGTTGCTGCAGGAGCGGCTTTTGGGGTTGCAAAACTACTCTGATAGGTTCCTCTCAGGTTTTGAAAGCCGGTGTTTGCTAGTGCTTGAAATGTTAACAATCGTCCATTCAATTCTCTTTTCAAATTCATGAAGACGTACCAGGCAATTTTGTTTGGCACATATCCTGCATGAATATTCCATACAACCATCTATATGAACAAATAGTTCAACAGATTCAGCATATTCCCTTTTTACTAACAATGCCAGTGCTTCGATCTCGACGTGCGCCTGTCTAACATTCAAATACCAGGGAACAGTAAGATGGCAATCCATATGGAGTGTGCCGCCATATTTTATGATACGCAGGTTGTGCAGATCAATCCAATTTTCCGCCCTGTTATTATTCAACATCAGCACCATCTTTTTCAATAATTTAAGATCAGCTTCATCCATGATACCGGCAATAGAAGTTCTGATAATTTTGTAGCCTGTAAATATGATAAGGAAGGCAAAAATTATTGCCACAACACTATCGATCCACAATAACCTGGTCAGGTAAAGTAAGGTCAGTCCTGCAATGATTCCCAATGTGGACCATGTATCTGTTTGTAAATGTTTGCCGCTTGCAATTAAAGGAAGTGAATTATTTTTTCTACCCGTCCGCAGGCAGATAGTACCTGTAATATAATTTACCAATGCTGTTGCACCAACCAATAGGATACCGCGATCCAGCTTTTGTATGGTATGAGGGTGAATAAAATTTATACATGCCTCATAGATCACCAGGAATCCCGCAACGATGATCAGGGTACCTTCAACTGCAGAAGATATAAATTCTACTTTCCCATGACCGTATGGGTGATCAACATCCTTTGGTTTAGCTGAGACGGTAAGGCTAAATACTCCTAAAAAAGCAGCTACCACATTTACTATACTTTCAAGAGCATCTGTAAGTATAGCGACTGAATTGGTCAGATACCATGCAGCAATTTTAACACAAAACAATAATATTGCAATTCCGGTGATGAACTTTTGGAGCCTGAGGTTATGCTGAGCTTTTTGCAAGAATAAAAATTAGCTTGCAAAGATACCTCCCTATTTGTTAAATTATAATATTCCAACCAATCACAGTAAATTTGCTAATGCGCACAACGCTAAATATTTTATTTAACTCCCTGCGGCTCACAATGCAGGAACTTATGGTAAATAAACTGCGCACGGCTTTATCCCTGATCGGCATTTCATTTGGCATTTTCTGCATCATTGGTGTCCTGGCCACAGTAAACAGCCTCGAATTAAATATTCAAAATGAAATCAAGGGCCTTGGCACAAATACCATCTATATAGATAAATGGGATTATAGCGGGGGGCCGGATTATCCATGGTGGAAATTTGTTAACAGGCCTTCTCCGAAATATGAAGAGGTGGATTTTATCAAACAACGTTCTCAACTTGCCAGCAAGATCGCTTACATGATCAACAATAATGGAAACATTGAATTTGAAAGCACTGCTTTACAAGGCGTGACTTTTTATGGTGTTACGGAAGAACAAAATGATCTTCAACCAATAGAAATACAATATGGAAGATATATTTCTGCTGCTGAATTTGCTTCAGGAAGTAATGTATTGATGATGGGCTATGATAATGCCAGTGATCTGTTTGGCAAGCCAGAAAGGGCAGTTGGAAAAGAATTGATCTCTCAGGGAAGAAAAGCAATAGTAATTGGTGTGATGAAAAAAGTAGGGCAAAACTTCGTAGGATGGAATTACGACAAATGCGTAATGATCTCTTACCGCTTTTGTAAGGAACTATTTCCTGAAAGATATTCCAGCCCAATCATCATGGTAAAAGGTAAGGACGGGATCAGCTCTATAGCATTAAAGGATGAATTGAAAGGGGTTATGAGATCCATTAGAAAACTGAGCCCAAAAAAAGAAGATGATTTTAGCCTGAATGATGTGAACGCTTTTAGTGATGCGGTTAGCTCGTTATTCGGGAGCATTAATATTGGTGGCTGGGCAATTGGATTGTTGAGCCTTATAGTTGGAGCATTTGGAATTGCAAACATTATGTTTGTTACAGTAAAAGAACGGACTTCCATGATTGGCCTTAAGAAAGCCATAGGGGCTAAAAAAAGATCTATTCTCATGGAGTTCCTGCTCGAAGCGGCCATCATTTGTCTAATGGGAGGAATAATAGGAATATTGCTAGTGTACCTGCTTACGCTGGTATTGAGCGGACTATTCCATTTCCCGGTTTTTATATCATCCGGAATATTAAGTCTTGCATTTGGAATATGTGTAGGCATTGGCATACTCGCAGGAATAATTCCCGCATCCATTGCAGCACGAATGGACCCTGTGGTTGCCATCAGATCAAAATAATGACGTTAATACTTGCCATAGAATCTTCCTGTGATGAAACTGCTGCAGCGGTATGCAGGGATGGGAAGATATTAAGTAACATCATAGCCACACAGTCTATTCATGAACAATATGGGGGGGTTGTTCCAGAACTTGCATCACGGGCTCATTTGCAGAATATTGTTCCGGTGGTTGATAGTGCATTAAGAACAGCTGGCGTACTGTTGGAGGACATCGATGCATTTGCATTCACCCAGGCGCCCGGACTAATCGGAGCATTATTAGTAGGAGCACAATTTGCTAAATCTTTATCACTAGCCTTTGATAAACCTCTGATCACAGTTCATCATATGCAGGCACATGTTTTAGCCAATTTGATTGCTGAAAAGAAACCATCATTCCCTTTTCTTTGTTTAACGGTAAGTGGTGGACATACACAAATTGTTTTATGCCAGTCACCATTACAAATGAAAGTGATCGGGGAAACTCTCGATGATGCCGCTGGTGAAGCTTTTGATAAAAGCGCAAAATTGATGGGCCTGCCCTATCCTGGTGGACCATTGATTGATAAATATGCAAAGGATGGCGATCCTTTTAAATTTAAATTCCCTGAGCCTCAAATTCCTGGATTGAATTTTAGTTTTAGCGGATTGAAGACTTCGATCCTTTACTTCTTACAACAAGGAACTGCTAAGAATCCCAATTTCATTGAAGAAAATAGAGATGATATTTGTGCTTCAGTTCAACACCGGATCGTAACTATCCTTCTTAATAAATTAAAGAAAGCTGCAGAGGAAACCGGGGTCAATAATATTTGCATTGCAGGAGGGGTTAGTGCTAATAGTGGGCTTAGGGAAGGATTTGCCGAATTGGGCAAGCAACTACTATGGAAAACTTTCATTCCGCCATTTGAGTATTGCACTGATAATGCTGCAATGATTGCAATCACAGGGTATTACAAATATTTAAATAAGGATTTTGCGGATTTGAGTGTCAGTCCTTCTGCAAGAGCTGTGATGAAATAGATTAACCACATAGGCACATAGGTATAAAGGATACACATAGAAGGAATAATAACCTTTTTATCTGTATCCTTTAGACCTGTATGCCTATATGCCTATATGCCTATGTGGCTATGTGGCTATGTGGTTATTTTTTTGAGTCTTAGTGTAACTTCGCGTCTTTGCGGTAAAATAATTTAATGCCCGATAGTTATTTCCAATTTAAACAGTTCATTGTCTACCAGCACAAATCGAGCATGAAGGTTTGTACAGATGCCTGCATTCTCGGCGCGTACGCAGCT
>JADGPY010000222.1 GCA_017882205.1 Chitinophagaceae bacterium | reverse complement strand
TTTAGAAGTGAATTCAACTCTCCGTTCAACACTTCAATTACTACGATTTCATTTTTCATTATTCCTGATGCCTGTCTACTGGTTTGCATTGAGCCAGGTATGGACGATTAATTGGACGGATGCCCTATTGGTCTTTTTTATACTTCACTTTTTAGTTTACCCCGCAAGCAATGGATACAACAGTTATATGGACAGGGATACCGGAAGCATTGGCGGTGTTAAACAGCCACTTCAACCGACCAGGCAACTTTTCTATGTTACAGTTATTATGGATATTGTTGCCATTGGACTAAGTTTTTTAATAACACCCCTTTTCTCAGTAGGTGTTTTACTTTACATTCTTGCATCAAAAGCATATAGTTATAGGAAGATCAGGTTAAAAAAATATCCTATTACCGGTTACCTTACTGTAGTTATTTTCCAGGGGGCCGTTACTTTTTTTTTAGTTTACCATGGGTGCGAAAAAACACATTCAGTCGATGTACCGCCTATAGCAATGCTCGCTTCAAGCCTGCTGATTGGAGGCTTTTATCCATTAACACAGATTTACCAACATGAAGATGATCTAAATGATGGGGTGCAAACAATTAGTTATAAACTTGGATATAAAGGAACTTTTGTCTTTACTGGCATTGTATATGCATTAGCTTTTGGAACATTGGGGTTGCAATTTTTCTTAAACCTGGAATGGGAAAGGTTTTTCATATTACAATTATTTATGATCCCGGTACTCATTTTCTATTTTATTTGGTTTAGGAAAGTGTTAAAAGATAAAAGGGAAGCAACATTTGAAAACACAATGCGTATGAATATGTTAGCTTCTATATGCAGCAACCTCGGATTTCTTTTCATATTAATATTACATCTTTTTGAGTAAGATCATTTCAATAGGAACAGCAGTGCCTGCTCATAAACATGAGCAGAAGAACATTTTTAATTTCATGCATAAGGTATACGCGCTAAATGAGTTAGATAAACGCAAGCTGAAATTTATGTACAATCAAAGTGGGATCGATACCCGCTATTCTGTTATCCCAGATTATGGATTGCCGGCTGGTCAATGGTCATTTTATCCTGCCACTGAAAACCTTGAGCCATTTCCTGATCTGGAACAGCGATTGAGTTGGTACAACAGAACCGCTCCTCCCCTATCAGTTGCAGCTATTGAAAACTGTCTTAATGGAAAAATTAATAAGCATTCCGTTACTCACCTGATCACTGTTAGCTGTACCGGCATGAGTGCTCCGGGGCTTGATCTACAGGTGATGGAGGCCATGGATCTTGCTCCTAACATTTTTAGAACCTCCGTCAATTTCATGGGATGTTATGCAGCCATCCATGCTATGAAACTGGCCGATGCGCTCTGTATTGCAGACAACAAAGCAAAAGTCCTAATCGTTTGCACAGAATTATGCACCCTGCATTTTCAACACCAGAACACGATGGATAATCTAGCCTCCAGTTTATTATTTGGTGATGGTTCCGCTGCGATCCTTATCACTCATGATGATGATGAACAGGATGGATTGCATATCAAAAAGTTTTATTCTGAGGTGGCTTTTAAAGGAAAGAAGGACATGAGCTGGGAAATATCTTCTTCCGGATTCCTGATGACCTTGTCAGGTTATGTGCCAGATCTGATAGAAGAAGATTTTAGCAAACTTGTTGATCATAGCCTGGAAAATGCATCTGTCGAAAAAAAGGACATTACTCATTGGTGTTTTCATCCCGGGGGGAAAAAAATACTCACCGCGATACAAAAGAGCATGGACATTGCCGGGGAAGACCTTCAACATTCTTACAACATTTTAAAAGCTTATGGAAATATGTCCTCACCTACCATCTTGTTTGTATTACAACAGATCATGGAAGAACTAAAAATGGAACATAAAAAATCAAACATCTTTGGCGCTGCCTTTGGACCGGGACTTACCATGGAAACATTCATATTATCTGATGATTGATTTCAGCAGGAGATCATATAAAAAAGAATTACTTGACCGTGAGGATATTCCCTTTGAGGAAATCTGTCGGAATATGCATGAGTTGGAATATATCAATTCAAAACTTGGTGGTCATGCAATCACCATAGGAGGGTTTAAAACAATTGCCGGTCAAAGAAAGACAGTATCTGTTTGCGAGATCGGTTGCGGTGGAGGTGATAACCTTATCGCCTTAAAGAAGTGGTGCAATAGAGAAAACGTAACCCTGGTTTGTACAGGGATTGATATCAATACAAATTGCATTTCTTATGCCAGGGAAAATCTGGCGGCTGAGGGCATTGAATTCATTGCTTCAGATTATAAGAGTACCGTTTTAACCACCCAACCTGACATTATTTTCTGTTCTTTATTTACCCATCATTTTGCTGAAAAAGAATTGGTGGAGATGATGCGGTGGATGCAAGCCAACTCTGCAGTTGGATTTTATATCAATGATCTTCACAGGCATCCGCTCGCGTATTATTTTATAAAGTTCGCTACCAAACTATTCTCTCGGTCCTACCTGGTCAAAAATGATGCACCACTTTCAGTGCTGAGAGGTTTTAGAAAACAAGAATGGAAAAATATTCTCCAAAATGCAGGGATCATGAATTACACCATCAAATGGAAGTGGGCCTTCAGGCACCTCGTGATTGTACAAAGATCAAATTAGGCAAAAAAATAAACCACCATGTTGACCTTGATCAACCCGGCTTAACTTTATTAAAGGATGAATCAAATTAGCCCTGAAAATATTTATGACGTCGCTATTATTGGTGGCGGTCTTGCTGGTCTTTCATTATCGATACAACTGGCAAAGGCAGGCTATCGGGTAGTACTATTCGAAAAAGAAAAGTATCCCTTCCATCGTGTATGTGGTGAATACATTAGCCTGGAGAGTTGGGATTTTATAAACGAGTTAGGGTTAGATCTAAATAAGATGAATCTTCCCCACATAAAAAATTTACAGGTTTCTGCACCTGGAGGCAAAAGTATTTCTCATGAGCTTGACCTGGGAGGATTCGGTATCAGCCGCTATCGGTTAGATCATGAACTTTATAAAGTAGCAAAAAATGCTGGTGTTGAAATACGGGAGAACACCAAAGTAGATGAAGTAACATTTAGCAATGAACTATTTACCGTTTCATGCAAAAATAATGCAGTGGTTTCAAAAGTGTTAGCGGCTGCATTTGGCAAACGAAGCAATCTTGATATTAAATGGTCCAGGAGCTTCATTCTAAAAAAATCAGGAAAGCTGAATAACTATATTGGCGTGAAGTATCATATAGAAACAGATCATCCTGCAGATACTATTGCCTTGCATAATTTTCAGAATGGTTACTGCGGCATTTCAAAAATTGAGGATGGCAAATATTGTCTTTGTTATTTAACTACTGCAGCCAATCTGAAAAACCATCATAATTCCATACCTGAGATGGAAAAAATGGTGTTGCAAAAAAATCCATTCCTCAAGACTATTTTCAATAATGCTACTTTCTTATATTCCTCACCAGTTACTATTTCTCAAATCAGCTTCGATAAAAAATCACCTGTCGAAAACCATATTTTAATGATAGGCGATTCAGCAGGAATGATCACACCCCTTTGTGGCAATGGTATGAGTATGGCATTTAATTCAGGCAAGATCGCCTTCCAGCTTATTCAAAAATTTCTTCAACGCCTGTTAACCAGGATAGAAATGGAGGATCAATATAGGATTGAATGGAATAAACAGTTTGCCGGCCGGCTTCGTGCAGGCCGTATCATACAAAGCTTATTTGGCAAAGAATCGCTTACAAATATATTTATCAGTTTGCTTAAACCATTTCCCTCTATTATTACCAGGTTAATAAAATCTACTCACGGAAAGCCATTCTGATTGCCTATCTGGTTATAACTTTACAATATGGATCAGCAGCATATTATCTTATTTGATGGGGTTTGTAACCTGTGCAATGCTGCAGTTCAGTTTGTTGTCCGCCACGATAAAAAGAAACTATTTGTTTTTGCATCCTTACAATCTGAAGTAGGAAAACAGCTTTTATCAGAACATATATTACCGGGGAGCGATCTTCGAACTTTCATCTTGATTGAGCATAATAAACTTTATTCCCGTTCATCAGCAGCATTGAAGGTTTCAAAAAAATTAAGTGGAATCTGGCCCGTATTATATGTATTCATCCTGGTTCCTCCATTTATCCGGGATGCGATTTACAATTTCATAGCAAAAAACAGGTATAGATGGTTTGGTAAAAAAGAGGAATGCATGATACCCACTCCCGAATTAAAGGCAAGGTTTTTGAACTAAAAAATATATGGGGAAAAAGAAAACATTGATACTTGGTGCATCCGCAAATCCTGCCCGTTATAGCTACATGGCCTTGAATAAACTGGTTGCAAATGGTCACCCAGTTATCGCTATTGGAAAAAAACCAGGAATTGTAAACAATGTTGAGATCTCAACTGAACAGGCACCTTTAAAAGATATCGATACAGTTACCCTTTATCTTAATCCGGCCAATCAAAAACAATATTATAACTACCTGCTATCGCTAAAGCCCCACCGTATCATTTTTAATCCGGGTACCGAAAATGATGAATTATATGAACTTGCAAAAAAAGAGGGAATTAACGTAATGGAGGCCTGTACGTTAGTATTACTTGCTACTGATCAATATTGACCCTGATTAAAAGATTTAAGGATGACCCTGATTAAATAGTTCAATCATACGAATCTTAGAATCATGCGAATCAAGGTCTTTTTTTTCCAACACATACTTTTTTAGTCAGCTCCACGTTTTAGGTTTATCCAATATATCTGAAAAACAATAAATCCTTACTATGAAATCCTTACTTACGTGCGCCATACTATTGGTTTTAGCTACCTCACCCTTTACCAGCAAGGCTCAAAATACCCCCAGACCCAACCTGTTTGATGGTTTTCCCAATGTGATCAATTGCGCAAATACTGAACTCGATAAGGCATTTACTTCGCCTGAAGGCAATTCTGTTCTGCTTTCATTCTCAAATAATATAATTTTTTCGGGTGAGATATCTTCAGCCACCCAGCGTTACACCAACCTCAAAAGTGTTGTTATTAAACTGAATAACCTGCAGGGGGCGATTTTAGCCATCTCAAAAAGAATAAATGATGATAATTCCATATCCTATGTTGGCAGGATTGTTAATGAACAATTTGCTGATGGATTTGAGCTGAAAAAAGATGCAAACAATAACTATTTTTTAAACAAAATAAAATTAGACGACATATTACAGGAACACCAATAACCGATTAGAATTATATCCAATATCCAATAAAAAAATCCACTTATATGAAAAAATCCTATACTATTATGGTGCTGTGGGCCATGCTAACTTCCCTAAATGCCATTTGTTTACCGCAGCTTAGCAGCTTACCTACCGCCACGGCAACAATCTTTCTAGATTTCGACGGACAACACGTTCAATCCAGCGTATGGAATGGCGGAAATCCACTTGATTGTGCACCATCCGGACTTACCGATACACAGATCATACAAATATTTAATAGGGTAGCAGAGGATTACAGGCCCTTCAATGTAAATATCACCACCGATTCAACTAAATTTTTAGCAGCCCCACTTACCAATCGGATAAGAATGATTATAACTACTACAAGTAGTTGGTTTCCAAATGTAGGCGGAGTGGCATATACAGGGTCTTTTACCTGGGGGGATGATACACCCGGATTTATTTTTAGTGATATGCTTGGACCTTTCAATACTAAAAACGTTGCAGAAGCATGTACTCACGAAAGCGGCCATACACTAGGGTTATCACACCAGTCTAAATACAGTAATACTTGCGCCCTTCTAGCTACCTATAATGATGGAGCAGGTTCAGGAGAAATTAGCTGGGCCCCTATAATGGGAGTTGGATATTATAAAAATATGACAACATGGAACAATGGCCCAACACCAAGCGGATGTACCATTGACCAGGATAATTTATCAATTATCACAGATGGCACAAATGGATTTACTTATAGAACCGATGACCATAGTGATAACCCTGCTATAAATCCAACCCTCATAACAATTACCAACCAGGCATTTTCGACAAGTGGAATAATTTCAACAACAACAGATAAAGATGCATTCAAAATAACTTTTACTCAACATGGGATCTTACATGTTGATGCAAATCCTTTTTCTGTCGGTGCTAATAATGATGGTGCTGATCTTGATATTCAAATAAAAATATTGAATGCTTCTTTCCAGGTAATAGGAACCTATAACCCATCTACTACATTAAACGCAGTTATAGATACCAGTTTGAATGCAGGTACCTACTATTTTGTTTTAAATGGTAGCGGCAATTCAAACACATCCAATTATGGAAGCCTGGGTTCATATACTATAATCGGTACATTTTACCCTACAAGTGTTACTCCTATCAGATCTATAGTGTTAACAGGAAGGGTTGATAAGAACAAGCATGATCTTGATTGGAGCATTATAGCTGACGAACAGATAAAAACAATCGAATTGCAAAGCTCCCCGGATGGAGTCACTTTCAACCCAATCACAACCGTTGCACCAACCGCAAGGAATTTCATGTACGACCCTTTCAGCAGTTCAAATATATTCTATCGCTTAAAAGTGACTTCAGTAATATACCAGACATCTTTTTCAAATGTGATTGTACTTAAATCAAGCGGAAGCAATCAGAAAAAAACTGTTGTATCTACATACGTTCATGATGAAATAATGATAAATGCAGGTGATAACTTCCAGTATTTACTTACAGACATCAGTGGACGTGTGATGGCAAAGGGAAATAACAATGCAGGAATAAGTAAAATAAATATAGCGAATGCTCCCAACGGCATCTATGTTATCCAGATCATCAGTAATAACGAAAGACTAACAGAACGGATTATAAAACAGTAAGGTAGATTCATGTGTAAGTTAAGGGCCAGCGTTAGGGGCTGGTCCTTTTTTAAAATTGCTTCTGAAACCATATATAAATCAACAGAAAGGATAAAGACAGTAAGGTAGATTCATGTGTAAGTCAAGGGTCAGCGTTAGGGGCTGGCCCTTTTTTTTTGTAGTCAGGGCGCTGCGGTCGGGGCGCTTTCAGCGACCTGAACGCTAAATACCAGGCTCTCATTTTGTTTGTTATCAAAGTTTTTTAAGTAACTTTAAAAAACGCAAATTTATATGCTCTGGAGAAGATTCAATGGCGACCCTATAATACTCCCCATTAAAACAGCGGTAGAATCAGCTATTCAAAAAGAAACTCAGGAAGGTTATTCATTAAAAGTCTGCATCGGCACGGATAGCCAGGTGAAAGGTGCAGAGACTGAATTTGCCACCGTGATCGTTTTTTTAAGAGAAGGCCATGGAGGCTTCATGTTCATTCATAACGAAAAAACAAGGCAAGTCTACACCATCAAAGAACGGATGCTTGTCGAGGTAGCCAAAAGTATAGAAATCGCATACGAATTATGCGATTTATTTACTTTGTACGATGTAGATATGGAAGTACATGCTGATATAAATACCAATCCACATTTCAAAAGCAATGAAGCTTTGCGGGAAGCAATGGGCTATATCCTTGGGATGGGATTTGCTTTCAAAGCTAAACCTGAAGCCTTCGCCAGTAGCAGCTGCGCAAATAAAGTTGTGAACTAGCATTTGAACCACCGTGGTTTAAAAAATTATGAAAATCACAAGAATCACAGTTCAGACAAATAATTACTATTCATCTCTCTTATTAATGCCAATATTTTTTCGCGCCCTTGTTTTTTTACGGCACTTGTAACAAAGTGCTGGGGAAGAAATTGCCATGTGCTTCTCATATCAGCGAAAAAACCTTTTACATTTTTGCTTACCTCAGCTTGAGTTTCTTTGTCGGCCTTAGTAAACACCAGGGTGAATGGCACATCCCAGTTCCGTAGTTGTGATATAAAATCCATGTCTAGTTTCTGAGGGCTATGTCTCGAATCAATTAATACAAATACCTGTACAAGATTCTCTCTCTTCCTTAAATAGTTTTCAATCATCTGTTCCCATCTGCGGCGACTACGTTGTGCAATTTTTGCAAACCCATATCCTGGCAAATCTACAAGGTACCACTGAGCCCAGGCACCTCCGGGTTTATTGGTGGTGGTAATCTCAAAATGATTGATCATTTGCGTTTTGCCGGGACTGTTAGAGGTTTTTGCAAGTTTATCATTATTGCAAAGCATATTGATCAATGAGGATTTGCCAACATTACTTCTGCCAATAAAGGCATATTCCGGGCGGTCCGGAACAGGGCATTTTGTGTAATCGGGGCTACTTATGAGGTATTGAGCTTTTTTGAACTGCATTCTTCAGTAAAGCTAAGTACTTAGTGTTGATTTGAACCACGGAGACACGGAGTTACACAGAGATCATCTAATGAAGAATATACGCTTTTCTTCTCTTGGTAACTCCGTGTCTCTGAGTCTCCGTAGTTCCAACCCATATTTAACATTTTGACCTTTAATCCATCCGATAACTATCTATTATCTTTGTCCCGCATGACTAGTTACCAGCATGATACTGTAGTTCCCTTTAAAAATTCAACAAAAGGGAAGAAGCAGCAGGTTGCAGAAATGTTTGACAAGATTGCCTATCGGTATGATTTTCTGAATCATTTTTTAAGTGCAGGAATTGATGTAAGGTGGAGAAAAAAAGCGATCGGGCAGTTAAAATCACTGCATCCGCAAAAAGTGCTGGATGTGGCAACTGGAACTGGGGATATAGCTATCCTAATGCATAAAATACTAAAACCAGGGAAGATTATTGGTATTGACATTAGTGGGGGAATGCTGCAAATAGGGGTTGAAAAGGTCAGAAAATTAGGATTGCAGGAGGAAATTGAACTGTTAAAGGGAGATAGTGAAACAATATTGTTCCCCGACAATACGTTTGACGGTGTTACAGTTGCTTTTGGGGTGCGCAATTTTGAGCACCTGGAGCAGTGCCTCAGTGAGATCCATAGGGTACTGAGGACCGGAGGTAAACTAGTAATTCTTGAATTTTCTAAACCTAAATTGCCATTAATAAAACATTTCTACAAGTTTTACCTTAAGATAGTAGCACCGGGGATTGGCAAATTGATTTCTAAGGACAAACAGGCATACCAATATCTCAATGATTCCGTACAGAAATTTCCGGAAGGAGATAATTTTGTCGACATTTTAAAAAAGCTTGGATATAAAAACGCTTCATGCAAAAGTTTGAGTTTAGGAATAGCAAGTATTTACTGCGGAGAAAAATAATTTCAATAATTATAGGTATCTCATTTATTTCATCCACTTCGTTTGGGCAGTTGCCCAATGAACTCAACCTGGAAGATCATGATGATAAATCATACCACTTTGGCATCAACGTAGGATTCAATTCTTCACACTTTCTGTTCACACTCCACCCTCGTTTTCTTCAGTATGATAGCATTATGGATGTTGAAAGCATAAATAATGTAGGTGTTAACCTTGCATGGCTGGTGAATTTTAGAATAAGCGATCACTGGGATCTGCGGCTGCATCCACTTGATCTTACCTTCTCAGAGAAGAACTTTTTGTATACACAGAAATATGCCGATACCAACAAGGTCGAAAAAAAAATAACATCTATAACGCTTAGCTTTCCCATTCATTTTGAATTTAGTAGCGACCGGATTGACAACTTTAAAGTATATACGATCATTGGAGCTAAGTTTGATTATGACCTCGCAAGTAATGCGGGCGCGAGAAGAGCTGAAGACCTGATTAAATTAAGAAGGGGTGATATTAGTGTGGAAGTCGGAATGGGATTCCATTTTTACTTTCCTGTATTCGTACTAACACCGGAAATAAAATTAAGCAGCGGACTCCTGAACCTGCATGCCAGAGATGAAAATTTACGCTATTCAAATGTGATTGATAAGATCAGTTCCAAGATGGTAACCTTCTCGCTGACTGTAGAGTAAATCAAGGTTCAGACACTCAAAAGTCATACTCTCTCTTAAACGCATTCCACCTCACTCCAATGGTTACAAGGGTGGTATTGCTTTGTCCTGGCACGTTCTGGATTTTATAGGTCCTGTATAAGAGAGAACTTTCAATAAAAAGGTTTTCTCTTAATTCATATGAAAGGCCGAATGTACCATTGAAGCAGGTTGCTTTACTGCCGCTACCAATTTTAAATCCATATTCTCTTGGCCTGGTTGAATAATTCTCAAAAGGATTGGCACCAAAATTCCGACCTGCAGAATCAAGGCCCTGGTTGTAATAAATGGCCTTTGCATTAATATACCATCGCGGTGCCGGCTGATATTTTACAATAACAATATATTCGTGAAAATTAGCTCCAAGAGGATGCGCAAGAGGTTGGTTATAGTGAGTGTAGTTGGCAATAGTATCGCCGTGAGAATAAGTAAAAGGTCGGGCTATGTTTGCTTCCAGTTGGATGTCAAGATT
>JADGPY010000221.1 GCA_017882205.1 Chitinophagaceae bacterium | reverse complement strand
TCGGTGATCTTGTCATAAATAGAGAGAACTATAATGTTACCTACAAAAATGAAGAGATATTTTTAGCCAGAAAGGAATTCGAATTGCTGGCTCTTCTGGCCTCAAAGCCACAAAAAGTTTTTTTACGTAACGAGATCCTTAACCAGGTATGGGGAACCGACGTGATCGTTGGAGACCGCACTATTGATGTTCATATTAGAAAGATTCGCCAGAAACTGGGAGCAGATTGTATTTCTACGGTGAAGGGGGTTGGATACAAATTCCAGTTGTAGAGGGCTTAGAGCGATCGGGGCGCTTCCGGCGACCTGACCGCTAAGGATTAATTTGGGTGTTTACTTGTTGCCTTAGCGGTCAGGTCGCTGGAAGCGCCCCGACCGCTACTTATCTTGTTTCAACCAAGGGTATGTCCCTTTTCAACATCTTATCCCTATTTGCTATACTCCATGCCGTCAGGAAGATAAAGCGAACTCTTTTTTCCATCAGGTCAAAGTTTATTTTATCAACTGTATCGGTAGGTCTGTGATAATCTTTATGGATCCCATCAAAAAAGAAAATAATGGGAACCCCTTTACGAGCAAAATTATAATGATCACTCCTAAAATATATTCTTTCAGGATCAGCCGGATCATTGAACTTATAATCCAGCTCAAGATGCGTGTACTGTGAATTTACACCACTGCTAATAGGTTTAAGGTCGGAGCTTAATTTATCATCACCGATCACATATACATAATTCATGCTGTCTCCAACTTTTCGGCCAGGATCAATTCTTCCAACCATATCAGTATTAAGATCCACAGTTGTATGATCAAGAGGTACGAGTGGATGGTCCGAATAATATTCAGAACCCCATAATCCCTTTTCTTCACCGCTTACTGTCATAAAAACTATGCTTCTTCTCGGACCATGACCTTCGGCCTTTGCTTTTGCAAAAGCCTGTGCCATTTCGATTACACTTACTGTTCCGCTTCCATCATCATCTGCACCATAATAAATTACGCTATCCCGTTTTCCAAGATGATCGTAATGACCCGTCAAAAAAACAAATTCATCTTTCTTGTCGGTACCCTCTAAATAGCCAACTACATTTGTTGATGAATAGGGGATCTTTTCTTTCTGATATTCAAAATTTAATTTTACCTCTCTTTGATGAATTAACTCATTTAATGGGGCTGATATTTTAGCTTTCGAAAGCAGGTCGTTAAACTCGGCCTCTCCAAATATTTCCCGTGCTGTAGAAGGTATGATTCCTATAACGATCACCTTTTCATTTTCCTTTGTAACTGGCCTTGGAAAATAGACATTGGTTTTCTTTGCATTTTCTAATGCTGTTTTCGAAATGCTATCCATCCCGGGATTTATTGAAAATGCGGCAAGCGCGCCCTTTTGTTTGGCCATAATGGCTTTTTTGTTTGCCCCGGAAAATCCGCCCCAATTAGAGTTCCTTGTTGTTCCACTTAATAGGTATTTGCCGTCCTGTTTTGGTTCTCCGTTAAAATAAACTACCACTTTCCCCTTAACATCCTTTCCAGCATAATCATCATAGTTTTTATCACTGATACCATATCCAACAAAAATTATTTGTTTTGACTTTATTACCTGGTTTTCTGCCGCGTTTGGTGAAACGATATAATCTTTTCCAAAATGGTATTTTTTTTTGCCAATTTTCAGGTTACTCATTATCATGCTGTCTTTAAACAATGGATAGGATTGCTGGTATCCATCCAATCCCGGGGCTTGCAATAGCCCTATCTGTTTAAATTGGCTTTCAATGTAGGCAGCTGCTTTTCTTTGACCAGGGGTGGCAGTTTCCCTTCCTTCCATTTCCGCGCTTGCTACAATGGTTAAATGTTTTTTTAGATCCCCCTGTGTAATGGTAGAAGCATATTTTTCAGGAATATCTGTTTGGGCCTTTACTGCAAATGGAAAGAAATAGACAATAAGCAATAGGCAATAGGCAAAAAATGACAACCCTCCCTGTTTCATAATAATTTATTTAAAGCAGCATTATTTAAAGCAACAAGTTAGGTATCGCTAATGAAATTACGGATGTGTAATTGATAATCGGAAATATCAGGTGGACAATAGGTGGCTAATAAGCGAGTATGAGGGGAAGAATGTACAATAATCAGTAATCAATTCAATAAAAAAATTACAAGACCTCATAGGCAATTTTTTTGACCCGGGTTATATGCCTGCCACCTTCGAATTCTGTATGCATGAATATATCAACCATTTTTTCCACATCGCCTTCACGTACAAAGCGTCCGGGAATACAAATGATGTTGGCATCATTATGTTTCCTGGCAAGCTCTGCCAGTTCTTCCCCCCAGCATATTGCTGCACGAACATGTTGGTGTTTATTGGCGGTAATAGCGACACCGTTTCCGCTGCCACAGATTAGTATACCAAAGGCTGTTTCTCGATTTTCGACAGAAAAAGCAACGGGATGAGCGAAGTCAGGATAATCCACCGAATCTGTCGACCAGGTTCCAAAGTCTTTATAAGGAACTCCTTTACCATCCAAAAACGAAATGATGTCCTCCTTATATTCAAAACCGGCATGATCGCAGCCTATGGCGATAGGCAACTTCAAATTGAATGGTGATGACATAGTGGTAGATTTAGTACTGCTAAGTTACTACTTTCTACCAGTTACTAAGTCTTACACCAATCGTATATGGCATCATTTTAAAAACCCCATCAAATATTGAATTTGGTGCATATGAGCCATACAAACGTACTGGGCCTAAACCAAGTTCGGCTATATATGAGAATTTCCAGGAGTCAAGATTATAATCCCCATGATTTTTATGTTTACCCCGTTCGCTGCTAATTTGCTTATTCCTCGAACTGTATAAATAACCAATACTTACACCTGCACTTACACTAATGCTTTTATTGGAATTATCAGGGTTCGAACGGAAATTGATCATAAACGGAACTGTTACATAATCTGCTGCCAGTTTATTTTTGGAGAAGGAAATTGAATCCCTGAATACGTATGGATGAGAAATGGAAGTAGCGGGAGCGTATGGATTAGCACTGCTTTCTTTAAAAGAAATTGGTGAAGTGAACCGGTAATTATTTAATTCGAGCCCAAGCCCATATTTAAGATTTATATAATGCTTTACAAGATTCATTCGCTGCATAAAAAACCAGATGTTTACATTTGATGATTTGCTTGTTCTAAGTTTAAAATCAGAGGCATTCAGCCCGGATTGGCCTGGCCGGTTCACAATATATTGCTGCGCTGTAGCAGCTGTATAATCTGTATTATCTGTCCAGTTTGCAAATCCAAGATCGATGATCATTTCTGAAGTACTCACATTCACTTTTTTTTGTTTTCTTTTATTCCTTACGGTAACCTCTGTATGATCGGTTCCACCTCCTTTTTTTATGATCAACATTCCACCAACCCGGATAGTATCTACAGATGATTTAGTAGAATCTATTTGAGCAAACGCCGGACTAATCAGAAAGCAAACTGAAATAGAGATAATGATTCTTTTAAAATGTTTCATAAAGTTTATTATTAAATATTTTCATAGTATTATTTTGCAACCACCTCGGGAGAGTTCTTAAAATTACTGAGAGGATTTTTTCTTTCTATAACACGTTTCACTTTTCGTAAAAAACCTCCTAATTTGCTTCTTTTGAACTGCTCTTCGGTAACATTGTAGAAAACATAATTTTCGTTTTTCTGGTCAGCATCCAAAATGTAGGATGCTGGTTGTGCAATATTAGTAACCCGGGTTGAGATGCTGGTATTTACAGGGATTGTAATGCTTGCAATATTTCTTTGTGAAGTTATACTGCTATTGTTTAAGGGTTTTGGCAGATCATTGGTTGGCTTTAGCTCTGGTTCATTTTTCCTGACTATGGAATTGATTGCAACATTCTGCACGTTATGTTCAGACTGATCAGCTTGTTTATTTTTATCCAGGGCTCTGAACTTTGGGCTAGTGGAGGAATTATTTTTTAAATCGTGTAATACAGATTTAGGTTGTTGTTGGTGATCCTGTATTGCGTACAACTCATTTGTAATTTTCTTAGAGGCTTCCCTGACTTTTGGAAAATCAATTTGTAAAGCCATCTCACCTTTAGATTGAATATTATTAAAATAATTAACTCCACTCCAGATTCCAAAGCCAATAAATGTTGCGGCAGCAAGCATCCAGGCTAATGGTACTTTTATTGATGCGGTGTTTTTATAAAGAGATTTTTTGCGGTCAAAAATAATGGTTAAGTCCGGCTCCAGTTTAATTTGTTGGAACAAAGCAAATTCATTCTGCAGTGTATGTTTTTTGATATATTCTTCAGTCTTTTTTCTTTCCTCAATTCCAAGTTCATTATCATGATACAATAGAAATATTTCAGCCTGGTTACTTGCATTGATGAATCCGTCCTGGGATTTATACAAAAAGTTTTTATCATCCATTGAAACGGCATGGTCTGGTTTTAAAACCGCTTGTTGCAACATAAAAAATTCTTCCTCGAAAGCAGGGTTCAGGGTAACAAAAACTTCAACCTGCTTTCTTTCCGCAGCCGATAATTCCTTATCAGCATACAATAAAAAATATTCTTCGTAATTATCGCTGTTGATGTTCATGTTATTTTATTTATTCAGATCACGTTTTCAGGACTCACGAGGTATGTTTTCAATTGAAGTCTTGCACGATGGAGGTAAACTTTTACCTGGCTTTCGCTGAGACTGGTTATTTTTCCTATTTCATCATAAGAGTATCCTTCATAGTCCTTCAGAAGTACGAGGCTCCTTTGTGTTTCACTTAGCTTGTGCAATGCTTCATCCAAAATCTTTTTGACGTTATAATTTGGTTTATCAGTTATTCTCGCATCAGATTTGAAGTCCTCCTGTAATACTATGCGTTTATGCTTGCGGATATGATCGATCATTTGATGATAAGCAACAGTAAACAGGTAAGATTTGCTACGTGGAAATTCTACCTGTTCCCGATTGATCCACAGCTTTTCAAATGCAGTCTGTACT
>JADGPY010000023.1 GCA_017882205.1 Chitinophagaceae bacterium | reverse complement strand
GAACTCCAGTGATCTCTTTCCAATTATTTAAATGGAATTTTCCGAGGTGCCCAACACCAAAAACGCCAATTTTAAGCATAGGCTCAAAGATAAACGATAAAATGAGTATAAGTGGGGAATGAACTCCGTAGGAGTGACTTTATATCACCCCTATGGGGTTTTCATTAAGAAGCTTCCTGTAATATTGTTGAATGAGTTGCGTAGTACCGATCAGGGCTATACAAAAACAGGCAGGTGCCATCCTTTATTTTTTCTATGATAGGTTTATAAATATTCTCTGGTAATGCAGGGCATCCCAGGCTACGGCCTATGTACCCCTGGCTTTGGATAAAACTTTCACTGACGTATGGAGCACTGTGCATTACTATTTCCCGGTTCCTGGCATTATCATTAATTCCACGTTCTTCCCCTTCAAGATGCAAAGAGTATCCATGTTTGCCAGTATAAGTGTCTTGAGTTACATAGAAGCCAAGGCTACTTTCGTAGCTCTCCCCCCGGTTCGAAAATTCAGTAGCTAATTCTTTTCCTGAATTACGACCGTGCGCAACATAGGTGTTAAAAAGTAATTTAATATTTTTCAGATCGATGATGAACAATCTTTTTTTACTTGATGGCAAAGAAAAATCAACAATGGAAATTAGTTTATTATCATTCAACTTGCCAATTGACAGTAAGTAATTAAATCCCTTCATTGCATAATCAAAAGCCTGATGGCTAAGTCCCAGTTTTAACAGTCCAAGACTATCATAAATTCCGGGCCGATTTGAAGAAGAAGGATTTTCACCGCTAACTACAACGCCAGACCTCATTGGACTTTTCTTAATTTCTGCAACTCCTGATAGATTATGGATAGGAGATTTTATTTTTGCAAAAACGAAAGGAACATGTATAAGGAAAATCAAGGCTGATGTAAAGCACAGATAAAATTTCCTAATCATTGATTTTTTCATTCAGTGATAATTTTGTTTAATGATCAACTAAAATTCCAGGAAAACTAAGCAAAGCAGAATTGGCTCTTCATCAAGCAGTAGTAAGTTAGTTAGCTGATATTTCTATCCTTAAAAGCACTATGAAGATACCCCATTTACAAGTCTGATCAGCTTCTTAGAGGATGTTTTTGCCCACAAACGACCAATCTTGACAGTTCTTTAACAACTTCTATGCAGCCGTTCAATATGGCTATCAGGTTTATAACGAATGGCCTCAGATTTTAGTATATAAGAAATTGGCTAAGTCAATAATCCCTATTCAAATATAACTGCAGATCAGCCTCAGTCTTTATCAATACATCCCTGGCCTTGCTACCCTGATTGCCGCCTACTACGCCGGCTGCTTCTAATTGATCCATCAACCTTCCAGCACGATTGTATCCAAGCTTCATGCGGCGCTGGAGTAATGAGGTACTTCCAACCTGGCTGCTTACAATTAGGCGTGCTGCATCTTCAAATAATGGGTCTTTATCATTGAGGTTAAAGTCTTTTCCTTCCAATTCTTTTTCATCCACATATTCAGGCAGCAGGAATGGATGAGGATAACCACGTTGATCTCCAATAAAATCAGTTACACTAACCACTTCAGGCGTATCCACAAATGCGCACTGCAACCTTGTAAGTTCGCCATTGTAACTGATAAGCAAATCACCCTTTCCGATCAATTGTTCTGCGCCACCAACGTCGAGGATTGTACGGCTATCGATCTTACTGGTCACTTTGAATGCAATCCTTGCTGGAAAATTAGCTTTAATAGTGCCTGTAATGATGTTTACTGAAGGGCGTTGGGTGGCTATAATGAGGTGAATCCCAACTGCCCTGGCGAGCTGCGCCAGTCGCGCAAGTGGCAGTTCAACCTCTTTGCCAGCTGTCATTATAAGGTCTGCAAATTCATCAATAACCAGAACAATAAATGGCAGAAACTGGTGCCCTTTTTCAGGGTTTAATTTCCGGGATACGAATTTTTCATTGTACTCTTTGATGTTACGGGTACCGGCTTCTTTAAGGAGGTCGTACCGATTGTCCATTTCTATGCATAGGGCATTTAAGGTATGGATCACTTTTTTGGTATCAGTAATGATAGCGTCCTCTTCTCCAGGTAATTTTGCGAGAAAGTGACTTTGAATTTTACTATATATACTAAGTTCTACTTTCTTGGGATCAATCAATACAAACTTAAGTTGAGAAGGGTGCTTTTTATAAAGTAAAGAAACCAATATCGCATTCAACCCCACAGATTTTCCTTGTCCTGTTGCACCTGCCATTAATAAATGCGGCATACTGGTGAGGTCAACAATAAAATTATCATTATCGATCTTTTTACCAATGGCAATAGGTAAGGAAAAGTTATTATGCTGGAATTTTTCTGAACTCAGTAGTGTTTTCATACTTACAACCGTGTTCCGAACATTGGGTACTTCAATTCCGATGGTGCCTTTTCCGGGAATAGGTGCGATGATGCGTATACCCAGTGCCGCTAAACTTAAAGCGATGTCGTCTTCCAGGTTTTTGATCCTTGAGATCCTAACACCTGCAGCAGGAACGATTTCGTATAGTGTTACCGTAGGCCCTACAGTTGCATAGATCTTCTGAATCTCGATATCATAGTTTTTGAGTGTATTAATGATCTGGTTTTTATTCGTTTCCAGCTCATTTGGGTCTTGCACTATTTTTTCACTTCCATGAGTTTTGAGAAGATCCAGCGTTGGATATTTATAATCCCGAAGATCAAGCACCGGATCATATGGTTTCAGCGTTTCCACTTTGGGAGCATTAGCTACAGTGGACTCTGTAACAGGTTTATCCGGTACGGTTTTGATTTCCAACTCAAGATCACTGGCAGATAGTGGGGGAGGAGTTTTAATTACTGGCTTGACAACTACCAGGGGTGGTTCCTGATCCTCCTTTTCTACAAGTTGAAGATCAAACTTAGGTTGCTCAACCTGGGGTGGCATGATCATCTTGTTACTTACAGTTTCTAGCGTACTCCCTTCCAGAGCAGTTAATTCATTTGTTGTCTGTTTCTCCTCCTCCACATCACCAAAAACATTCTGTACTTTTTCTGAGATATATTCTTTCTTAGGCAATCTGAATACGGGATTAAAACGCCAGATGATGTATGATAGTGCAGCCACCAATAATACGGCTGCAGTTCCCAGCTTACCAATTACTTGTTGAAGCCATGCATTGCTCATATCGCCGACTGCACCTCCCCATGGAAATGGATCTTTTTGCATAAGAAAAGATGCAGCAATACTGATCACTATCAGTCCAACGAGCACATATTTAATATGACGGCTTACAGAAAATAGTTTTCTTCCAAAAAATAAATTCACACCTATTACAAAAAAGAGACTACAGAACAGGTAAGAGGCGATGCCGAATCCTTTAAAGAAAAAAACATGCGAGAAATAAGCGCCGGCAG
>JADGPY010000220.1 GCA_017882205.1 Chitinophagaceae bacterium | reverse complement strand
ATGGCTTTAATAGCCAGGACGGAAACATTATTGTAGTTTATCCCATAGAATTGTTCTCCTTTCCTGTTGGTGATAAATGTAGTTAGTTCCGGAAATATTTTATAAAAATCCTGTGCCATAAATCCCATGGTATAGCTATCCTCTTTTTTATTATCAAGATAATGGTAAGACGCCGGCTGTAGCAATTTAATTTTGGAAAGAGTACTTTCCGGCAGCCAGGTGATATCTTTTTTAAGCCTTGAATCGGATGTTGCGACATAAGCCCCATTTACTGAACTGAACGTGCCTCTAAGATTACCATTGTAGGAGAACGTCAGATCATTATTAACATTAACTAACATTCCCCATCTACTTGTACCAAGACTGTTATAAAGTTCTAAATTATCTTTTGATCCCAAACTTTTTATTTGCACAACTCCATCTGTCAAAGAACCATTAATAGGGTTCATTGCAAAAGAGGTAACCCCTTCGCTCGTTACTACCATAGCGTTTTTTCTGCTTAATGAAGACGTTCCATTGCCAACAGTAAAGAGAGGTGTATTGGTTAAAGAGTAGAGGCTATTGGGAGTTACCAATGAATCATTCAGCATCCCAACAACAGTCCCGTAAATCCCATTTGATACCGTTTGGTAGCCAAATGCTGAAGAAGTATTATTTCCGGCCTTACTGCCATAACCGGCAGCGATTGAATTGGTGCCGCTTGCCAGTGACAGGTATCCTGAAGCAAACGAATTAGAACCAGTCGCCATGTTACTTGAATTAACTGCAAAGGAAAACACACCTGAAGCGGTATCAGTGGCTCCCAATGCAACTGAATAACCGCCGCCTGCAAAATTATTATACCCCATAGCTATATCTGAGCCAAGAATACTTTGTGATAGACAATTAATTCCGCCAGCCATTGAATTTGCACCTATTGCTTTTGAAAGATTTCCCCAAGCAAAAGAATTTACTGAACTTACCTGGTTATTATTTCCAATTGCTCCGGAATAAAATCCTGAGACTCTATTATTCGCTCCTATTGCAAATGAATTATCTCCTGTTACTTTATTTGCACTTCCCAGTGCTATTGAATATTGGCCCAGGGCAGAATCTGCATTACCACCCGCAAAGCTATAATCGCCTTTGGCCTTTGTATTGGAGCCATAGGCAAAGGAATATAGCCCAACTGAATCATTATCCCATAAATTGGCGGTGGTTAAAACCCCAAATCTTACCGCTCCTTTGTCACCATTGTACAAAAACTTAACTCCGGTACCGGTTGTATCCTGGCCAAATAATACCCTTGAGGGGCTGGATACATGAAGAGCAGCATGGGCAGTATTTGTGCCTATCCCAACATTGGTACCGCTCTGATTGTATATCGTATTTGTTGCGGCCAGCTTACTCCAGTACAAATCAGTGGCAATACTGAGTAGATTCCACCGGGTGCCATCGTAATAATGAAAACCCACACTATCAGGGCCCGTTTGAAAAACCAGGAGCCCCGTAGCGGGGAGAATAATACCGTTTCGTTGCGCACTTGTCATCCTCGGGATCAATATCCCCTTACTGGTGCTTTTTACATCGAGGATCGCCGTTTGAGCTGCAGTGCTACCATCGGTATTTACACTAAGGGATTGGGCTTGTAATGATGGATTTAATTGCAGGCATAAAAGGACGGCAATTAAAAAACGAAGTTTTTTGATCATAAACTTAAGTTATGCGATTAAAATGGTCGTAGAAGCGGTTGCTTTCTTAGGATGAGAGTGGATTGGCAAGGAAAGAATGAATATTGCTGTATATCTTTTAGTCTTACATCCGGGATTTTAGGACTGATATATATATAAATTTATACATACTTCCAGTAACTTCAAAAATAATCAGGTAAAATCTTCCAGCTTATAATTCAGGGTATAATATAAAATTATTCATCAATTCCCTGACCTCATTTTTTACATCATTGATAACAGTTTCGTTTTCTGTATTCATGAGTACTTTATCTACAAGGTCTACCACCTTTTGCATATCACTTTCTTTCATCCCGCGAGTAGTAATGGCCGGCACCCCAACCCTGATCCCCGATGTAACAAAAGGGCTTTTATCATCAAAGGGCACTGCATTTTTATTTAATGTGATCTGGGATCTATCTAATGTTTCCTGTGCCTTTTTCCCGGTAATATTTTTATTTCTCAGGTCGATGAGCATCAGGTGATTGTCAGTTCCTCCGCTAATTAGTTCATAGCCTTTATTTACAAAAGCTTTGGCCATGGCTTGTGCATTGATCTGAATTTGTTTTGCATAGGAAGTAAATTCATCTGTAAGTATCTCTCCGAATGAAACTGCTTTTGCTGCGATCACATGTTCCAGTGGTCCACCCTGGGTGCCGGGAAAAACTCCCATATCAAGCAGGTGGCTCATCATTCTGATTTTTCCTTTTACATCCTTAAGGCCAAATGGATTTTCAAAATCATTTTTCATCAGGATCAATCCGCCCCTTGGGCCGCGTAATGTTTTATGGGTGGTAGAGGTAACAAAATGGCAATGTTCAAATGGAGAGCTTAATAATCCTTTCGCGATCAGTCCGGCTGGGTGTGCCATATCACAATATACAAATGCACCTATCTCATCAGCAACCTTTCTAATTCTCTCATAATCCCAGTCACGGCTATAAGCGGAAGCGCCACAGATAATCAACTTTGGTTTTTCAGTTCTTGCTTTTTCTTCCAGCATTTCATAATCGATCAATCCTGTTTCTTTTTTTACTCCATAAAAAAAAGCTTTGTACAATTTGCCTGAGAAATTTACCGGGGAACCATGTGTGAGATGTCCACCCATGCTTAAGTCAAGACCTAATATTTTATCTCCCGGTTGAAGTATGGCCAACATCAATGAAGCATTTGCCTGGGCACCACTATGTGGCTGCACATTGGCATACTCACAATCAAATATTTTTTTCAGCCTGTTTATCGCGATTTGTTCTGTTTCATCTACAAATTCACAACCGCCGTAATAACGTCTGCCAGGATAGCCTTCGGCATATTTATTTGTAAGGCAGGTACCCATTGCCTGCATAACCTGCACTGATGTAAAATTTTCTGAAGCTATCAATTCGATCCCATTTCTTTGTCTCTCTAATTCTTTATTTATGAGGTCAAAAATCACCGTGTCTTTTTGCATGAAAGGAAGTTTGGGCAAACGTACAAAGAAAAATTATTTAAAATTTAAAATAAGGCTGCCTGCTTCCACTGAACCCATAAAATTAAAATTGCTATATTCACGGTTCGTTTTTTGAGTATTTGTTCATTCAATCTCAGCATTAATGAAGGCTATTATACCCGTTGCAGGTGCAGGCACTAAGCTACGTCCACATACATATACCCAACCCAAAGCTTTAATTCCATTAGCCGGTAAAACGATTTTAAGCATTAATGTGGATCAATTGCATGATGCAGGGATCAACGATTTTGTTTTCATCGTGGGATACCTTGGAGAAAAAATACAGGACTATATTACTGAAAAATATCCTCAGCTAAATTGTCATTTTGTTTTCCAGAATGTCAGGAAAGGTACCGGGCACGCAATTAATCTTACCAAACATATCATTGGTGATGATGAAGTATTTATCGCATTAGGAGATACGATCTGCGAATACGACATTAACGAGGTTTTGAACTCACCATATTCTATGCTTGGTGTAAAGAAGGTGGACGATCCGAGAAATTTTGGTGTGGCGGAAATAGATGAGGACGGGATTATCAGCAGGGTTGTTGAGAAGCCTTCCATTCCAAAATCCAATATGGCCCTCGTCGGTCTTTATAAAATCAAGGACACCTCTTTTTTATTCAATTGCCTGGAAAATATCATAACAAACGACATTAAAAGCCATGATGAATTCAACCTGACTGATGCATTAGAGTGTATGATCCAAAGCGGCGCTAAATTCAAGCCCTTTAAAGTACAAAACTGGTTTGATTGCGGGAAAAAAGAATCATTGTTAAAATCGAATGCCATTCTTCTTAAAAAGTTTGGCGGAATTATTTCGGAACCTAATACATTCGATAATACCATTTTTATTCCCCCTGTAAGTATCGGCGAGGGCTGCGATATAAGCAATTCTATTATTGGCCCTAATGTAGCAATGGGTGATAATACGATTGTTAATTATTCTATTGTTAAGGATTCTATCATTGGTTCATTCTCCAAATTATATGATGTAGTGCTCGACGATTCACTAATCGGCAGCGATACTGAGATCAGGGGAGAAACCCGATCTCTTAATATTGGCGATAATACTGAAATTGATCTTGGTTCTTAGTCTGAATACTAATTAATAATTGTTAAGTACTTAGACATGAATAACCGAATTACTCAACTTTTTAACATACAATATCCTATAATACAGGCTGGTATGATCTGGGCAAGCGGCTGGCGGCTGGCTAGCGCGGTTAGCAATGCCGGAGGCCTGGGTCTGATTGGAAGTGGCAGTATGTCTCCTGAGGTTCTGAGGGTGCATATTCAAAAATGTAAATCTGCCACCACAAATCCATTCGGAGTAAATATTCCGCTTTTGTATACAGGGATAGAAAAACATATGGAAGTGGTTGCTAACGAGAATGTTCCGATTGTTTTTACATCTGCGGGAAACCCAGCCACCTGGACTTCTCAATTAAAGAAGCACCAAATAAAAGTTGTTCATGTTGTCAGCAGCAGTCGATTTGCAATTAAAGCAGAACAAGCCGGCTGCGATGCTGTGGTTGCAGAAGGTTTTGAAGCCGGCGGTCATAATGGAAAAGAAGAGACAACTACCATGGTTCTGGTACCCCTTGTTTGTGAATGTGTGAAAATCCCGGTTATTGCGGCTGGTGGAATTGCCACTGGCAGGCAAATGCTCGCTGCCATGGTATTAGGTGCTGAAGGTGTACAGATAGGCAGCAGGTTTGTTGCAAGTGATGAAGCTTCTTCACATATTAGTTTTAAAAAGGCCATTTTGAAAGCTTCAGAAGGCGACACTATTCTATCTATGAAAAAACTTACGCCCGTTAGAATGTTAAAAAATAAGTTTTTCTCGGAAGTTCAATGGGCAGAAAATAAAGGGGCAGGGGTTGAGGAACTTCTGCAAATGCTGGGAAAGGGAAGAGCTAAAAAAGGGATGTTTGAAGGGGATCTTGAAGAAGGTGAACTTGAGATCGGCCAGGTTAGCGCCATGATTAAGGGTATTAAACCAGCGGCTCAAATCCTAAATGAAATTTGGGGGGACTTTACCAGCGCATTAAGAGAGCCCTTAAGCCATCCTCAAAAATAAAATGGTATATTTGCACGTTTAAGAAATATTGTACATCAACCCCCAGCAGATGAT
>JADGPY010000219.1 GCA_017882205.1 Chitinophagaceae bacterium | reverse complement strand
GCTTTGTATTGATTACTTATTATTGTTGATTGGCGTAAAGCATTTTGTTGTGTATGCTGTGCAGCTAAAATTTTATTATCTGATAAATTTAATGAAACATAAGCCTGAACCGGTTGCTCCACTTCAGCATGTTGCAGATTATTTGCTGTGATATCGCCCCATACAAAATTTACATCAGGTGTATTATCATCAGTCCATGTAATGATGCCGATAAGCAATTGCATGATAGCATATACAGGAATACCACCCTGCTTGTTATATGCATCATAGTTTCTGTAAATATTTTTGAAAATATCAAGGTCTGCCGCATAAGGATCGGGCAGTGTAGGAATGTACCCTAATAAGCCAAACGTATCAATGATAACAGCTTTACTAAACTCCTGTTCACTTTTTAAATCTGCAGCCAATAAAAATCCGGTTAGCGGCGAAACCATAAGCAGTGCATTATTTAATGCAATAGCCTTCGATTGAAATGTAGCAATTTGTCCGGGACCAACAATGCCGCTGTTATCAATAATAAGGTTATCATCATACAATATAACCAGTTGCGATGCCTGCGACCAGTTAAGCAAAAAAACGGTTTGCTTACTGTTGAATGCAAAAGGCTTTCCTGCAACATCTACAGGGCGATCAATAGTGCCTGTACAATTTGCCAAAGCCATTACTGCTTCATTACCGGATTGTAAACAATTATAAAAAAACAGGAAGCTATCAGTGTATTGAAGGTCTATGGTATTCCATTGGCCTTTATCATTTTTCCATAATTTATACTCCTGCTTTGCATTTATATTTCCTGCATTTAAATCAGTTATTGAAATACGGCCCGGCTCTGCAAGGATCCATGGGCTGCGAAGGCTGATCCATTCTTTGTTTTTTAAATTAACATCCTGCAGTCCATACCAGTTTGCCGATAATCCTTTATCAGTTTGAATCATCATTGCGCCAATACCTTTTGCTTCAAGCGGGTTATTTATATCAAGCACCGCACAACTAAGGCTCCATGCAGATTGCAGGATAGACGCAGTTCCTTTTATGTTACAAACATTAGATAGGCAATTAGCGGTATCAAACTGTGCTGCTGAACTTTGATAGGGAATACATACCCTGTTGAATTGTTGTAAATAAAAAGTTGGCTTATTATTATCAATAGTAAAATTATCTTCTTGCTGGTACACTGTCCATGAAGCATCGCCTGCTGCAAGAACCTGGCTGCCTGCATCACTAAAACTGAAACTGAAAGTAAGGGGTAAATTTACAGTTGCATTTTTTGCATCAATGCCTGTGTCATCCGGTGAAACCGAAGCATCCACCTGCTCAACCAGTGCTAAAGTAATGGTAACAGTTGTGCCGGGCGGTACAATCATTGTGTTATTGTTCAACTGCACATCGTTAGTAAAATGCAGCGTGCCGCTTTTTACTGTAAGGCCGCAAAACTGATTATCAGGAGCTGCTGCAGAAATTAAATGTGAATTGATCCATGTACTTGAAGCAGGTATGGCATAATCGGTATTGTTATGAAAGAAAAAGTGAAAACGTGGAATCTGCAGTGATAAAATTACTGAGGGTTGTGCAGCGCCTTGTAAAAATAATTGCACGCCGGTAAATATTCTATAAATATCAAACCAGTTTTGTTGCCCATGTGCATTAATAAGAGGCCCAATTGTTTTGTCCACCTTTGCACCTCTTGCCCAATCAGGTACACTTCCTTTTACCTGGCTGCTTGCAAAAGGAACTTCACGGCGAAACACCCGGATGGAGTCACTTGTTGTGGATGACTCCTGTGCATTTTGCAAAACACTATTAAGATGCTGTATGTCTTTTTCATTGAGATGTTGGGTTGAAAGGTTTTGCATGGTTTCAAACAAGAAACTTTGTTGAAATTCTCCCGCAGATTGTTTCTGCAGCAATGCATTGGCAATGTTTATCTGGAATGCATGAAGCTCGTCTGTAGAAGGATTGTTTGCTGCAAGATAAGCTCCTGTAAATTGCGCAAGTAATTCAAGTAACGGATGTTCGTTCATATAAATAGTTTTACTATTTGATAATAATAAAGCAGGGAAGTAATTGGCAAAGTTTCCTATGGGGTAAAAGAAAGAACGTACAAGATAGAAGGTAAGCTCGTAATTAGCAAATATGTTTGGTTATAAATATTATGTGGCTATTATCATTTTGTATCTGGCATAAGAACTCAGATAAAGTAAGAAGTCGTCTATCAAATAATCTATCATTATTAATTTTGAGAAAAGATCAACACAAACCAATGGTCTTCTTAATAAAGATTTTATTTACGCTTACTTCTTATGCAGCCCCCTCCGCAATAAATTCCAGGCTCCAAAAAATTATTGATATCAAAACCGGCTCCTGAATTTTATAATTATTCAAAGCACTTAATGGATCGTGTTCATTGCAATTAATAATTAACCAGGTGTACTTTGAAACCCACCGCCGATAATATAGGTCCAATGGAGTTATGAGGGCATCGTGATGTTCTTTATTATTAAATTTGTGAATGTTCAAACATTTGACATTGCAATGAGGGAAATAGAAATATATCACCCGATAATCAAGTTGAACTTCAGGTGAATCCTGAAAAAGAAACCGTTTGGTTATGACGAAACTCTTTGGTAAGGATACCGATACAATTGGCCTTCATCTTAGGAATATCCATGTTGAGCAGGAACTCGGTGAAAAAGTAAGCACCGAGTTTTTCTCGGTAGTTCAAATAGAAGGAAAAGGAAAAGTTAACAGGAACATAAAATATTCCAATTTAGATGCTATCATTTCAGTAGGCTATAGAGTGAATTCCAAACGCGGTACCCAATTCCGCTAATGGGCAACCCGACGCCTATAAGATTTTTTAGTAAAAGGCTATACTATCAACGAAAAGCGATTAAGTGGAGCAGAAAATCAGCTTAATGATTTAAAACAAGCTATTCATTTATTTGATAAGGTTATTCAGACTAAGAACGTTTCTGGCAGGCCCTGGGATTATTAAAGGTATTAAGTGATTTCACTGTGGCATTGGATAATTAATAGTGTTTATCGTGAACCGATAGGTTACCAGTGTTTTGTCAAACCGGGACCCTTAAGGCATCACTAGATGACAATCATTACTATTTATTGTCTCTCCTTTACGGAAATAATTTCTCCATACCTGGCGCAGGTCTCCCCGCGTGTGCAGATACGTTACTCAAATACACTTTTTGAAAATTATTGGCCTTAAAAAAATTAGGCGCTTATCTTTTTGCGTTTACCCCTTACTGTTATATACCATAATAAAACCAGGTTTCACTTAATATTCCTCCTCACTTTTGGCGCCAGCGTCTCGCTGGTGCCCCAAAATTAAAAGAACCACATCTTTTTCCTGAGTTTATCGAATGTCGTTTTATTTACTCCGGGTATTTGTCCGGGTTTGGTATTCTGGTTATGTGCGTGAGCAATGTGAGGCAAATGGAATATATACAATAGCTTATATAATTAGCCTTAGAACTCATAAATAACATAGAATGGGGGAATAAAATAGAAGATGCACACCGCTCACACTTACAAAAAAGTAAAGACAAGATGTTTTTGCAAAAAACCACCGCCGGCTGTTATGTTTGCAGAATGGAACTTCAGTTAAATAATTTTCATAATTTTCAGGCCGGTCATGTTAAGTCACACGTAACGAAAGTGAAAACTTACCCCGTTTGGGTAAGCTTTCAAAAGTGTTTGGAAGGTTGAGGTGAAGTAGAAAAGTAACGTTTAATTGTCAGGCAATTCTTGACAGTTTAAAATTAATTGCATCATGAATGAAATAGAGATATATAAAACATCGGATAATCAGACAGAGATTGAAGTAAGGTTTGATGGCGAAACGGTTTGGTTAAATCAGCATCAGCTAGCGGAATTATTTAAGACCGACAGAACTTCCATTTTAAAACATCTTCAAAATATTTATTCCACTCAGGAACTGGAGGAAGAGTCAACTTGTGCAAAAATTGCACAGGTTCGAAAAGAAGGGAAAAGGGAAGTAAAAAGAGAAGTATTGCATTACAATCTCGATGCTATTCTTTCGGTTGGTTACCGTGTAAATTCCAAACGCGGTACACAATTCCGCCAGTGGGCCACCCAACGCCTGAAGAATTACCTGGTAAAAGGATACACCATCAACGAAAAACGCCTGACCGAATCGGAGAATCGTTTAAACGATTTAAAGAAAGCAGTTGGCTTACTAGGCAAAGTGGCACAAACAAAAGAAATTTCAGGCAGCGAAGCACAGGGGCTTTTGAAAGTATTAAGTGATTTTACATCGGCACTCGATATTTTAGACCAATATGATCACCAGCAATTAAAGATTCCAAAAACCAAAACAAAAGAAGTATTTCACATTTCTTACCAAGAATCCAGGAAAGCCATTGAGGGATTAAAGAAAAAATTTGGAGGTTCTGATTTATTCGGAAAAGAAAAAGATGCATCGTTTAAAAGCTCCCTGGAGAGCATTTACCAAACATTTGACAGGAAAGATGTATATCCATCCGTAGAAGAGAAAGCCGCCCAACTTTTATACTTCGTAGTAAAAAATCATTCCTTTATTGATGGCAACAAACGCATTGCCGCCTTTTTATTTGTATGGTTTTTAGAACGTAATAATTTATTATATCGGCAGGGTAAAAAATTGATTGACGATAATACATTGGTGGCACTAACCTTAATGATTGCGGAATCGAACCCTGATGATAAGAATATGATGATTAAAGTAATTGTGAATTTGATTAATAACAAAGCATGAAGAACAATAATCCGAGTCCTATTCTGGGGCCAGCGTCTCGCTGGTGTCCGAATCCTGAAACATATCTCTAAACAAGAAAATTTTTTTGGTAATTTTCGACAATGCACGTGTGCATTCATTTTGTCG
>JADGPY010000218.1 GCA_017882205.1 Chitinophagaceae bacterium | reverse complement strand
GGCATGGAATGCACCGGGTGTGACCAGTGTTGAAAGCAAGATAGAAATAGAAGTACCTGAATACGCTTTTGAAGACTGACAGAACAATTAATGTTACTGCACAACCCAAAAGACAGGGAGCTTTTCTTTCCAACTTACGGAACCACCCAGTGCTCAAAATAATATTAACGCATTACAAGGACGGCTGCACCAAACCCGTAGATCCCAATGTTAATTGCATTCTGATTAACCTTCATGGTAAGAGGAAGTTGCATCAAATGATTTGCCTTTCCCCAGGTGATCCCTTTTTAACAGTGAGATTATGTTCAGGGTTTTATTTACTGATTTATATTATCCTGTAGTAAACCCTCCATCCACCGGCATGGCAATACCGGTTACAAATGATGCCGCATCGGAACAAAGCCAAACGACCGCTTCAGCTATTTCTTCCGGATTTCCCATTCTGCCCATAGGTTCCATGGTAGTATATTGCTTTTCCACTTCTTTATCTTTACCGGTAAGGCGGTCAATCATGGCTGTATGAATTACGCCCGGGCAAACCGCATTCACTCTTATTCCTTGTTTGGCATACTCCAGTGCTGCCGTTTTGGTTAAACCAACAATACCATGCTTGGTGGCCACATAAGCAGGGAGCCCGGGAAAACCGTTCAACCCTGCTACAGAAGCACAGTTTATGATAACTCCTTTATTATTCTTCAGCATCTCCGGTATTTCATTTTTCATACACAGCCATACACCTTTAAGATTAATGCCAATTGTTTTATCCCAATTTTCTTCAGTACACTCATGCGTATTGGCCATAAGGCCTTCAATGCCGGCATTATTAAAAGCATAATCTACTCTTCCAAAACCGGCAATGGTTTTTTCTATCATATTTCTTACTTCAATACTGCTCGAAACATCACAATGAACAAACATAGCATCGCTACCCGCGCTTTTGATCAGCTTAATTGTCTCGTTCTCTTTGTCTTCCGTCCAATCGGCTACTACTACTTTTGCCCCACGCTTTGCAAAAGCAATAGCGGTAGCCCGGCCAATGCCAAAACTACCACCGGTAACGATTGCTACTTTACCATCAAATATTTTTTCCATAAAATAATTTTTTAATCATAAATGAATTTGTAAATAATTACACCTTAATAGTACTGGTTATTTCATCAGGGGGTTCTTTTTGTTTCTTTACCTGCTGCTTTACCATCTTCTTCAATTCTTTAATTGCTTCTTTTGCTGATTTTGTAAAATTTTCTGTCCGGGAATGGGTAAGAAGAGAATCTCCAAAAACAGTAAGCCTTATTTCACAAACTTTATTTTCTGCCGGAATGATGGTTTCATCCTCTTTCAACAATACTTCCGCTCTTGAGATGTTTTTATTCATGTGTGAAAGTTCCAGTATTCTGTTTCTGATATCATCTACCAGTTTTTCAGATACCTTTCCATAGGGTGTTTGAAATTCTATATTCATAACAAAAATACATTGATCATCTACAAATGGCAATTGTGCTATGATAAAACTAAAATGATTCCTTATCAGCAATAATGATATTTGTCAGTGAAAAAGATGATATTGAACGATCAGGCACATTTACGATTGCCGTTTTCTCTGATAGTGGTTTCTTAGATTAAACCAAATACTTAATGCAAAGCTCATTAAGAAAATAATTAGTGTGACTTTCTCTACCAGTTGTTGATTTAAATTTGCACCTGTTAATTTAAGTATAAGAAAATGAATATAGGAGCGGGATCGGTCATCATAACCTAGTTTTTCTCTTACATCCCAATGCCAGTCTGTACAAAAGCAATAGCCCCAGCCATACCAGATACCGAGCACAAACCAGGAAAAGGCAGTGAGAGACATGGTAATCAAATGCAGTTTTCGTGTCTTCGGTAAAATCCAGCCTACTATATTGAATACAGTAAATACAGTATGAAAAACAAAGAAGAAAATATTAAGAAACCTGTACCACATCCGGGCAATATAAATTGGTAAATGAAGCTAATATAAATTCGTTTGAACATGAAGATTAAATACTATTATATTAAACAGCATCAAGTTCTATCCATAAAACCTTTCTCAATATAAATAACCAAAGTTGAAAATAAAATCATCATAAATAATCAACATCATTTTATTTTCTGCATTATATAGGTAACCAATTGCTGCAACGTACTAATCTTTCCATAATCTGCTTCCAGTGTTGCAATACCAAAATGTTCATCCAATGCAACAACAAATTGCAAGGCATCGAAAGAATCTATCTCAAGGGTGTGCCGTATGTCATCGTCCGGTTTCAATTTCTCCGGTTCTGTATCAGGAGCAATTTGCTTCAGCAACTGAAGAGTAGTTTGTTTTATTTCGGCTTCTGTAATAAGTTTCTGTTTTTTATAATAAATTATTAGCACCGAAGTATACTGCTCCCAGCAAAGCTGTTTTAGTATTTAAGATAATTTTTATGGGGACTTTTTCAAGTAGAGGATTTAACCGCCCGCTCTGGTAAAATGAAGAATAAAATACATTGTTCTCAAGCAAAGAAACGATTTGTGGCGCGATACCTCCACCTATAAATAATCCACCGGTTGCTTTTAATTTTAAAACAAGGTTGGCTGATTCGTATGCCAGGTAACGAATGAAAAGCTGCATCGTTTCTTTACAAATTTCACTTTGCTCAACATGCTGACTTATGATTGCTGCTGCATCACCATTTTTATATTTTTCTTTCAACCAGTCCGGTTCTTCCCTTTTCTTTTCGTCCCGAAGAAAATGATAAATGTTAACAATACCAGGGCCACAAACCAATCGTTCCCAACTTACGTGACTAAATTTTTTCTGCAGAAAAGTGTACAACTCAAAATCAAATTCATTGCGTGGAGCAAAATCACAATGCCCTCCTTCTGTTGCAAAGGGATGATAATAATTCCCATCCCAATAAAGTCCCGCTTCACCTAAACCCGTTCCGGGGGCAATCACTGCTGCATTGCCAATCTGAGCTTCATTGCCAACATGTATAACGGCAACATCTTTTTCATTGAGCATCGCTAATCCATAAGCAGTAGCTTCCAGGTCATTGATGAGATGAACATGTTTAACTCCGATGTGACCGGCTATTTCATTACCATCAATATCCCATAACAAATTAGTAAGCTTTGCCCTGTTGTTCAACACAGGTCCTGCCACACCTATGCAAACCGATTCCGGCAACGACAATTCATGCAGAAAATCGTCTGCTATTTGTGTAAAGCTTGTAAATTCCTGCGATTTATATTGTGCCTCCTTCATTGGAGCTACACTATCTCCATCTACTTTAAAAAGTGCAAGATTGGTTTTGGTTGCTCCAATATCACCTGCGAGCACAATGCTACTCTTGTTATTTGTTTTACTTTCTTTCGATATATTAAATGATAACAACATGATTCATTAGTGAAAAACTAATAAATATTAGTTCATAGTTACAGCAATTCCGGTTTCCCCAGGTAATTTTTTATCGCCATTACTATCTGGTCCATTGCCAGCAAACTAAAATTCACTGTCATCACTTCCACAATAGGACGCCTGCCATTTAAAGCAGCACCAATACCTGCACCCACAAATCCTGATTCAGATAAAGGAACGTCAATGATACTTTCAGGGCCAAATTCCTGTAACAATCCTTTACTCACTGCAAAGGCTCCGCCATAGCGGCCCACATCTTCGCCCATCAAAAAAACTTTTTCATCTTTCTGCAAGGCTTCACGAATAGCCTGTTTAAGGGCTTCCCGGTAAGTGAGTTTTATTTTAAGAGCAGTATCCATCTTAAAAAGTTATTTGTGTTCAGTATACTTTACTATAAAGAATTTTTACCTATTAAGTTTTTCATTCTTTCAAAACCCTGAAAGTTTGGTCACAACGTATGCCACGGACGCGCCCAGCAATGTCATGAACGTAGTCCACATCTTTGGATGTTGATGATGACTTTCGGGCAACAAATCGCTTGCTCCAATATAGAAGAAGAACCCTGTAAACAGAGCTAAGACTAACCCAAACAATGAATCAGGCAACCTAAACAAAAAAGTTGAAAGAACTCCGATAACCGGTGCTCCTGCATCAATAAGCAGCCATTTTAAAGCTTCATGAGTTTCCCCTTTATCTTTTATCAAAACGCTCACAGTATTAATTCCATCAGAAAAATCATGCGCCACAACAGCTACAGCAATCACTATTCCAATCGTCGTTGATATTTGAAATGCCAGCCCAATAGCAATTCCATCAAGAAAACTATGTATTGACAAACTTCCGGCACCTAGTTTTCCTTTCAATCCAGTATGATTTTTATGATTATGGGAATGTAACAACGCCAAACGGTCCAGGATCATATAAAGAAGGAAACCAAGAGCTGCAACAGATGTAATCATACCGGCACTATATCGACTGCTTCCCAAAGAGATGGCTTCGGGGAGCAGATCAAAAAATACTACTCCAATAACAGCTCCTGCACTAAAGCCTAAGATGAGATGAAGCTTATCTTTAAAACGTAAAGCAAACAAACCTCCCAATAAGGTTGCAAGAAATGTTACTATGCAAATCAATATGATCATTCTGAATAGCCTATTTGATAAATATTATTGTATGAATAAACTGCAATGACGAGAAAATTCTTAGCTGTAAACAAATTTTGTAAG
>JADGPY010000217.1 GCA_017882205.1 Chitinophagaceae bacterium | reverse complement strand
CTCCCCTGCTTACAAAAGAATGTTTATGCTGTTGCATCTGCATATTCAAAGAATTACCTTTGTTAAAGATATGAGCAGTAATACAATTATATTGAACCAAAGTACAATCCTGACAATTGTTTTTTCACTTGTTCTTATAGCATGCATTATTTATTTGATAATCAGGCTTCAGCAGGAACAAAAGAAAAACATAGCTACGAAAAAAAAATATGCAGAAATGGAATTGAGGCTGAATGACTTTCAGCTTAAAACCATTGAAACCAAAATTAATCCTCACCTGCTGAAAAACATTCTCAATTCTATTCAGTCGCATGTTTACCAGTCGTACTATGCAATCGACAAGTTGGCCAACGTGCTTGATTATATTTTATACGACAGCCATAAACAATACGTTACCCCAAAAGAAGAAGTTGATTTTGTGTTGAGCCTCATCGAAATAAATAAAATAAAGCTTAATCCCCTTTTCGAACTGAAGGTTAAGTTGAAGATTCCTGATAACGAACCTTTATATCACCAGAAATTATTAATACCCCTTATTTCAGTTGAACTGATAGAAAATGCATTCAAGCACGCCGATCTTCAAAGCAAGGATGCATTTATATCCATAACAATTTCTTTTTACGACAGTATTTTCTCATTAACCGTAGCAAATAAAATCTCATCAAAAGCGCCGATGAAAAAGGATAAAAGCGGTATTGGCGACGAAATGATGGAAGAAAGGCTCAGGATCATTTATAAGGAGAATTATACATTGGATAAGTTTATTGAGGACAACATTTATATTGCTCATCTAAAAATAAACCTGCTTGAACACAAGGCTAAAATGCTTGCTATTGGATGATGAACTCCCGGGTTTAACTTATCTGAAATTGCTGTGCGAACAAATTCCGGAACTGGAAGTTGTAAGGGCATTTAATGATCCGGTCACTTTTCTGAGGGAATTTGATGGCATTGAATCCGATTTATGCATTTTAGACATCGAAATGCCTGGCCTTAACGGCCTTCAGGTTGCCAACCTGCTGAGGGGAAAACCGGTAATATTTATCACAGCCTATAAGGAATATGCGCTGGAGGCCTTTGAGCTGGATGCAGTTGATTATTTACAAAAACCGGTACGGATTGAAAGGCTTCAACAGGCTGTGCATAAAGCCTTGAAAAGAATTGAAAGCAATTACGTGCCGCGCAATTTTATACAGCTAAATACTGATAAGGGCCGGACATTGATATTCTTTGATCAGTTGATTTACATCAGAACTTCCGACTTTGACAGCCGCGATAAAATTGCAATGATGCAGAATAATTCGACCATGCTGTTGAAGAATATCTCTTTTGAACGTCTTCTCGAAAGCTTACCTCCCGGCTATTTCTGCCGCATCAATAAAAAAGAAATGATATCCCTGAGGACGGTACACTTTTTTTCTCATAATGAAATAACAACAAAAATTATTGATGGCAATGGCCAGGTTCTGGTTTTGACGCTCAGCGAAATGTATCGTAAAAATTTTATCCGGGAAATCAAATTCTAGTTTTGCTACAATTTATTTCAGCCTTGTTTCATTTTTAGCTGCATTCGCATCATTAAGCATTATTATTTTCAAAAAACTCAGCAATTTTATACCGTCGGCAGCCAGGTATAAACGTTTATCTATCGTTCCTGAAATTAAAATGGCCGAAGCGCATAATAAGCTTTTAGAAATGAAGAGACTTAAAATCATATTGGTATATCTGATCACAATAGGCGGATCTGTTGCGGTTATGTACGGTATTTTTATACTTGGCAAAAGGCTGGAGATAGCCAGAGTACTAACAAAGACGGCAACAGAAGCAAGCTACCGGGCGGAGTTCATACTTAACTTGTCGCATAGCTTCCAAGGTCCTTTGGCAATATTACTGGCTCAAATCATAACCATAATCATTGTTGCCCGTATTTTGGGCTGGATATCTATTAAGATGGGACAACCGGCAGTTATAGGCGAGATTGCTGCAGGAATTCTATTAGGCCCTTCCTTTGTCGGCGCTTATCTGCCCGAATTTTCGGCAGCCCTTTTTCCAAAACAATCACTCGGCAATCTGCAGCTTCTGAGCCAGATTGGTCTGATCCTGTTTATGTTTATTGTTGGCATGGAGTTGGATTTTAAAACACTTAAAACCCGGGCTAAGGACGCAGTTGTAATAAGCCATGTAAGCATTATTGTGCCATTTACACTCGGCCTCGCTTTGGCGTATTTTATTTACATTTCATTTGCCCCCAGCGGAATCCCATTTGTATCATTTGGGTTATTTATAGGGATAGCAATGAGTATTACAGCATTTCCGGTCCTTGCCAGGATTGTACATGACAGAGGCATACAAAAAACACCATTAGGCACAATTGTTATAACATGTGCGGCAGTTGATGATATAACAGCATGGTGTTTACTTGCAGCAGTAGTAGCTATAGCTAAAGCCGGTTCAATTCTAAGTTCATTCTCCACAATCTTACTAGCTATTTTATATGTACTGATAATGATCAAAGTGATCAGGCCTTTTTTAAACCGGATAGGCGATCTGCATCCTTCACGCGAAAACCTCAGTAAGCCTGTTGTTGCTATTTTTCTATGTACATTAATAATATCATCTTATTTTACTGAAATCATTGGCCTTCATGCATTATTCGGAGCTTTTATGGCAGGCACGATTATGCCGGAGAATACCAGGTTCAAGAATCTGTTAATCGAAAAAATTGAGGATGTTTCGATGATTCTGTTGTTGCCATTATTTTTTGTTTTTACAGGTTTAAGGACCCAGATCGGGCTTATAAATGATCTTCATCTCATAGGCATTACCGGGCTGATCATACTTGTTGCTGTTTCAGGCAAATTCATAGGCGGCGCATTGGCTGCCAGGTTTGTGGGGCAGAACTGGAAGGATAGTTTATCGATTGGCGCGCTTATGAATACAAGAGGGTTAATGGAACTCGTTGTCCTGAATATCGGTTATGATTTGGGTATCCTATCCCCCGAAATATTCTCAATGATGGTGATTATGGCATTGGTCACCACTTTTATGACCGGGCCTTCGCTCAATCTGATAAACCGGCTGTTCAACAAAAATCAGCGTAAACTACCTGTTGAGATTAAGCAGTTAAGCAAATATAAGGTACTGGTAGCATTTGCCAATCCGGAAAAAGGCAGAGTACTGTTGCGGCTTGCACACAGTTTTGTAAAAAAGCTGAACGACAATGCCATGATTACTGTACTGCACCTTTCACCAAACAAGGAACTCAGTCAGGCACAAATCGACGAGTACGAAAGAGAAAGTTTTATCCCAATGTTTGATGAAGCAAAAATCCTGAACCAGAAAATCACTTCACTCTTCAAGGTTTCAAATAATATAATGTCTGATATTCCGGAAGTGGCAAACAAAGGAGATTTTGATCTGCTGTTGATCGGTATTGGTCAATCAATATATGAAGGCAGCCTGTTGGGAAGAATACTAGGATTTACAACCAGGATTATTGACCCCGAACGTATTATCCATTCAGTCAAAGGGAAAGACAGGTGGTTTGAAAGATTGCCATTTGAAGAAAGCACACGCATTGTCCTTTCGAAAAGCGAAGTACCTGTCGGCATTCTGCTCGATAAGAATCTAAGAAAAACCGAAAATGTATTTATCCCCGTTTTTGATATCAGGGATGCATTTTTGATCAGGTATGCACAAAAATTAATTTCAAATTCAGAAGCGCAGATAACCATTCTGGATGCTAACGGATCAATAAAAGACTCAGAACTAAAGGAAGCTGTCCGGGCCATCGAACAAAATGCGCCAAATCATATTAATCTTCTGAGAGAGCAGGATTTAGGAAATCTCATGTTTCAAAATCAGGATCTGATGATAATTAGCCTGGCAAGTTGGAAACAACTGTACGAAACACGTAGCCAATGGCTTACAAAGACCCCTTCGGTATTAATAATTTATGAACCTGCCTCGTTCATTTCAGGCGGTGTCTGAGTCATTCTATCCTTAAATTCCCGCCTGTAAACGGGATAAGTTATACCAGCGTGGAACATATTAATTCTGGCTATAGCCATAAATTACTTATCTCTTTTCCCGCTATAACACTACATGCTGTCCTTGTGCTGCCATACACTGCATAAAATACATGACGTAAGCTTTGATGATAAAGGCTGGTATAAACAAAATTATTACTTCATTGTTAGTTAGCATATAGTTAGCTGCAACATTACGAGCGAACCATAACAGACTATAATAATGAAAACATTAAACCAAAATAATTATGACATTTATTAAAACAAATTTTATCCTGCTTCTTTTTACTTGCCTTTTCACTAATATGTCGCATGCACAAAAAACGGATAGCACAGGAATAACCATTGCTGAGATTAAAATAATTCATTCAACTATTTTGAATGAGGACAGAAAAATTTATGTTTATACTCCTGTAAATCATTCTGAACCACTTCCTGTTATCTATTTAATGGATGGAGAAATGATTTCGTTAGTGGCTGGCATTGTAGATTTTCTCTATCAAGCAAATCAGCTCCCCCCCATGATAGTTGTTGGCATTGGAAATTACAAGTATGACAGAGCTCGTGATTTAACAACTTCCCACAGCCTATGGCAGATGGATGGAACAACTGATAGTCTTTTCGGGAAAACCTCTGGTGGAGGCGAAAATTTCCTGAAATTTATAAAGGATGAAGTAATGCCATTTATAGAGAAGAATTACAACCCTTCGCCCAACAAAATATTTTTTGGCCATTCATTAGGAGGTTTAATGTCTTCTTACTGTCTGTTAAATCATCCTGAAATGTTTAACTCATACATTGCTGTTAGCCCGGCTCTTTGGTGGGACAAAGAATCCATTTTCAAAAACTCAGACTTACTATTCAAAAACAAGGATTATAAAAATAAGACAATCTTTTTTAGTGATGGCAATGAAGGTGCTGAATTTCATAAAGGGGTTATTAAATTCCAAACATTACTTCAACAAAAGAAAATAACAGGATTAAGATATAAGTATATTCCCTATCCGAAAGAAACACACAATTCAGAGGTAGTCAAGGCAACACAAGATGGATTAAATTTTATTTTTGAAAATTGGAAACCTGCTAAGTCCGACACAACTGTTGACTTGATAGTAAAGTTCTACCAAAAACGCTCGGAGCAAAATGGATTTCAGGAATTGCCACCAGAAAAACTAATCAATGAAATGGGGTACAAATTTTTAAATACACCAAACAAATTAGACGAAGCAATTAAAGAAACGATTGTCAGGGCAAGAAGTTGTCTTGTCATGTCTTATTTGTTTTGCTGGATGCGTCAAAATAATAGCCGGTAACGTTTTGCAGATTTGCGATGGGCGGGCTTTTCAGCACAAATGT
>JADGPY010000216.1 GCA_017882205.1 Chitinophagaceae bacterium | reverse complement strand
GGGAAGATCACAATATTGGTCAACAAAACAGACCAGGATGAAAAACCAGGAACTGTTCATATAAAGATCCGGGATACTGGAATAGGAATATCAGAGGAAGAGATACCGAAACTCTTTGACCGGTTCTACCAAGTTGATAGTTCATTTACAAAAGAATATGAAGGTGCAGGGATTGGACTGGCTCTAACAAAAGAATTGGTAGAACTTCATCATGGCAGTATTAGTGTGGAAAGCACACAGGAAGACACAAGTTCAGAAGGATGGACAGAGTTTACTATAGAACTTCCCCTTGGACGTGATCATTTAAGAGAAGAAGAAATTATAAGTAATAATGGGGGAAATGGTAAATTAAAATTTCCGGTTAAAGAAGAAGATTATTTATATACAGAAAAAGCAGGCGAAGAACCCAGACCGGAATCTGAGGCAGATAAAAATATAATTTTAATTGTGGAAGATAATTATGATATGAGAGAATATATAAAAGATTCTCTGAGTGAAGAATACATAATTGAGGAGGCTGTGAATGGAGAACAGGGTGTAAAAAAAGCCGAGAAAATAATTCCCGATTTAATTATATCTGATGTGATGATGCCAAGGATGGATGGAAATGAATTGGTAAGGATTGTAAAAAACAATGAAAAGACGAGTCATATTCCGGTTATTCTCCTTACAGCAAGGTCAGGGCAGAATGATAAAATTGGGGGTTTGGAGACAGGAGCAGATGATTACCTTACAAAACCTTTTGATGTAAAAGAGCTGATGGTAAGAATAAAGAACCTGATTATGATACGCAAAAGGCTGCAGGAAAAGTTCAGTATAATGGAGCCCTTGCTGCCAGACAATAACTCCAGACCAAAGGAGAAAATTTTAAGCAGTATAGATGAAAAATTCATGACCAGGATTGCAGAAGTAATTGAGGAACACATTTCTGAAGAAGAATTCAGTATTGAGAGTTTGGGGAAAAAACTTGGAATGAGCAGGATGCAGGTACACAGGAAATTAAAAGCTCTAACCGGCAAATCCGCAAGCCGTTATATCAGGACAGTAAAACTTGAAAAGGGAAGAAAATTGATAGAAGAAAAAAAGGGGAATATTTCAGAAATCGCTTATTCACTTGGTTATACAAGTCCTGCTTATTTTACCCGGTGCTTCAGGGAGGAATTTGGTTATCCGCCTAGTGAATTAATTAACCCTTGAATTTCTTTCATTTTCCACCCTGGTTACAATAGTGCTAGCAAATGTTAATTAGTTACTATTGATTGTTACATGTTTTATAACTTTTGATACATAGTTAATATGCATCCCCCTCAGCTTTTGTTTTAATTGACAAGAAAAAATTAACAAATTATGGAGGTTCAAAATGAAAAAAATGTTGCTAGTTCGTCTTCTTTTATCATCAATTGTATTGATGCTATTCTTTTCCAGTTATGCAAAAGCAGATCCGGTTAGCGAATGGAATGCAATTGCCAACACAGTATTCGTGAAAGCAGCTAAACCTGCTGGTGCCGCAATTGTTGATATGGCTTATATGCATATTGCAATTTTTGATGCAGTAAACTCTATAGATAAACAGTTCGAGGTATTTGCAGTTGTGCCCGAGATTCCAATACCATGGGCCTCAAAAGAAGCAGCGGCAATTGCAGCTGCTTACCGGGTACTAGTAACATTTTATCCGGGACAACAGCCATATCTTGATTCCGTTTATAATGTTTCACTTTCTGTAATTTCAAGCGGCGATTCAAAGACTATGGGAATTGCTATAGGTGATGAAGTTGCAACAAAATTCCTGAAACTTAGGGAAAATGATGGAAGAAACGCTACTGTTCCATATACTTTTGGTTCTGGTCCGGGAGTTTATCAGTTAACTCCCGGTGCGTCTCCTCCCCCTGCAACTCCACAAATCCCCTGGTTGGCTCAACTTAAACCATTTGTTATGGATAATCCGTCACAATTCCGTGCCCCCGCTCCTCCTTTGCTTACTGATGCAAAATTTACTCAGGACTTTATTGAGTCTAAAAACTACGGCGCTCTTAATAATTCTTCAAGGACTGCACAGATGACTGAAACCGGGATGTTCTATGCAGAGAATCCCGGTGTTCAGCTAAGCAGGAATATAAGACTAATAGCTTCCCATTATACTTTCTCTCTTGTGCAACAGGCAAGGTTTTTTGCTCAGCTTTATGTTACTATTTCCGACGCTCTTATTGCAACCTGGGATTCAAAATATTTTTATAACAGATGGAGACCAGTTACTGCTATTCGTAATGCGGATTCTGACAATAATCCTTTAACAATTCAGGACACCTCCTGGCTCCCTTTAGTTGTAACTCCCGGACACCCCGAATACCCGGCTGCCCATGGAGCTGTCACAGGCTCTTTGGCTTATACTTTGGAAAAAATATTTGGTACGTCATTAATCAATGTAACTTTAACATCTACTTCAGTCCCGGGACAAATTTTAGTAAATCATGATTATACTAATATCAACGATATTATACCTGATGTGATAAATGGAAGAGTTTATGGCGGTATGCATTTCCGGACATCTGTTGAAGCCGGTGCAGGGATTGCATTAAACGTTGCCACCTGGGTAGCTGAACACAAATTTAAATCGGTTCTATCATTAATACCAAACCAAAATCTCCAGCTATGGGTTAAAGCAGACAGCGGAGTAGTTCTTAATGGTTCAACCGTGAGTAAGTGGTCTGATCTAAGCGGAAACGGAAACGACGCAATTCAAGCTGACACAGCACGTCAGCCAATTGTGGTTAGTAATGGATTGAATAATAAACCTGTTTTTCGTTTTGATGGAGATAATGACAGGCTTGGACTTACAGGTACAAAAATAATGAGTCAAATTACTTTATTTATTGTTGAAAAAGCTGATTCAGGCGCTATAGTTGCTACAGGACAGTTTCCTTATTGGCCGATAGTTTTTGGAGATAATGACAAGGATTTTGGACTATTGATGCAGAACTCTTTTTCAAATAATTCTCCAGATGAGATTGATCTGGTTACGTATGATCAGAGTTGGGTACGTGCCAATGCTCCTGGTATTTCCGCGTTTGGTCAATGGAAAATTATAAGTGTGACTGCTGATAAAAACATGTATAGTACAACGTTACGTGCAAATGGAGTCGATGCAGTTATCACACCACAAGGAACTACTAATGCACCTTTAGGTATCCCACTTGGTAACTCCACTGGTACGGGGCATGGCGGGATTGGTTGTGCAGATGGAGAACCCCTGGGAAGACTACCGTTCAAAGGTGATATAGCAGAAGTAATTGTCTATGATACAGTTCTTTC
>JADGPY010000215.1 GCA_017882205.1 Chitinophagaceae bacterium | reverse complement strand
GGTAAATTATTTTTTACGATACCTCTGTTTAAATTCAAAGTGCTGTACCGATATTGATGATGTAAACCTTCTTTCACCATATCTTCGAAATCTTCAGGTGTCATACTCGACATGTTCATTTTGGCTCTTTTATTATCTTCAGGAGCCATATCAATTTGAATAATATCAAGTAATCCATCATTATTATAATCCGCGATATCGGCACCCATACCATAGAAAGAAGTTTGTCCGAGTACTTCACCGGCTTTGTCAGAAAATGTTCCGTCACCATTGTTAAAGTAAAAGTAATCGGGACATGTAAAATCATTAGAAATGTATATATCCTTATATCCGTCCTGGTTAAAATCGCTGACAGTTGCACTTAGTGTTAATCCGTAAGATAATAAACCGCTCTCTTTGGTTACATCGGTAAAAGTACCATCACCATTATTTCGATATAAATGACCGGAATCAATCCACTTTACATTTCTCATCATTTGTTTATAAACATAAGGAGTAGCTTTGAAGTTAGTAATGGGATAATTCGCCACGTACAAATCAAGGTCACCATCGTTATCATAATCGAAAAAAGTACTCTGAGTACTCATTCCAGAATCGTTTATGCCATATTTCTTAGCCTCCTCCTTAAAAACCGGGATACCATCTTTATTGACTCCCTGGTTTACAAATAATAAATTTTCGCGATTACCTGATAATCCGGAAACAGACACATAAATATCAGGTAAACCATCATTATTTATATCGCAGATAGTCGATCCCAGCTTCCAGCGATCTCCACCTCCGGTATTTGAAATTTCTGTTACATCTTCAAAAATAAAATTACCTCTGTTAAGATACAGCCGGCTCGGTACCATATTTCCGACTAAATAGATATCAGTTAAACCATCATTATTAAAATCTCCGACGGAAACTCCTCCCCCCATGTATATATAGGGATACAGGAAATAATTAAAAGTATCACTTTCTGTCAGAGTGTTTTCAAATGTTATATTTGTTCTCTTTGATGATAGTTTCTGAAAAAGTGGTGGGTTTTTACACTCCTTATCAGAATTACATGATATAATAAAAAGTATTGAAGATAAAATAACTCCAAAAAATATTACTTTCTTATAGAGCATTAAAACTGAGATCCTCATAAAAACTATTTATTAATGTAATAACGAATATATTGTAAATAGATTAAAAAAAAAATGGTTATTTACATAACCATTTTTTTATTCGTATTTCAGAAAGTATCTGTTAATATCCGGTATTCTGGACCATTTTTGCATTACTCTGCATCTCACGTTGTGGTATGGGCCACAGAAGATTTTTAGCTGGGTCAAATTGAATATCTGCTTTTTCCTTTATTGGAAGCTGTATACCAGCCTTTAATTGAGCAATAAATGCAGCAGCGCGTCCCCATCTTACAAGATCAGGCCAACGAACCTGTTCTCCGCATAGTTCAACTTTACGTTCGTGCTCTAGGGCTACCATAAACTGTGCAAGGTTACCTACCGGATATGTAGCATTCATTGCCGGAGTTCCATATAAAGGCATATTAACACTTGGCCTTGCACGTACCTGGTTCATGATTACAACTGCAGCAGGAACATCCGTTTGGGCCACGCATTCAGCTTTCATTAAAAGTACATCTGCATATCTTATTATCTTCATATTAATACCTGATGCTTGCGGGTTTGGAGTTGATTCACTGGATGTTTTATAATAGTTCTGGTATTTTCTCCAGCCAACTCTTGGGTATGTGCTACCATCTGATTGATCCAAAGGAGTTATTGCAATTGTATTTGCACCATTATTATATGGTTGACCATTAGTGTAAAAACAGAAATCGTATCTTGGATCACCTGCTTCAAACTCACTTCTGAGGTTAACAGAAGGAAACACGTTAAACCAGTCCATACAGCCATATTCCTGTCCTCTGAAACATGATTCGTTTAAGCCAGCATCACTTACGCCGGAATTCCATTCGGCTGAGTTACCGGCAGCAACGTTGAACTCTACTTCAAATATCGATTCAGGACCATGTTCTGTTTCTTCCAAAAAGTTATTCAGATAATTTGCTTCAAGAGTGTAGCCTGTAACATTATTAAAAGCTGTTAATGCTCCTGCATAATTCTTCTGGAATAAGCGGACTTTGCCCAATAAAGCCCAGGCAGCGCCCTTTGTGGCCCGTCCCAGATCTTCATCTGCTTTGTCAAGAAGTTCTGTGGTAGCATCCGTAAGATCCTTTTCTATCTGTACATAAATATCTGCAGCAGGACTTTTTGCTATTCCCTGATTATCTACAGGAACATCAAGCATTAATGGGACATCACCAAATTTGATAACAAGCCAAAAATAGTATGCAGCCCTCATAAATTTAGCTTCACCATCATATTTGGCTTTCTTTGCAGCAGATACCTGATTATCAGGAATCAGGGCAATTTTAGTTGCAGCATTTATAACAAAGTTTGCCTTATTAATGCCTCTGAAACAGCTTTCCCAGTAATCTCCAATTGCTCCGTGAGTAAAATCGAATGAAAAATTCAAATAATCACGTTTGTCTGCTTCAAGCTGCGGGTTTCCAGCGTTTTCATGTGCCATATTATCATTGCCATACCACATATGACGGTTGTACATCGCTGTTGTTTGCATACTTCCGTAAATAGCATTTACAGCCGATTTAATCTGTACCTCATTTTTAAAATAAGTGTCAGGCAATAGTTGATTCGGATTCTGCAGATCTAATTTCTTTGAATTGCAGGAATTAGATAGAACAAATACCCCGAATACAAGTGCGAGAGATATATATTTAGTTATTTTCATCTTTATATTGTATTAAAATGTAATTTGAATTCCACCAATAAATGATTTTGGCATAGGATAAACACCAAAGTCAATTCCTGTAGCAAAATTGACTACCGGGTAACCATTACCTGTTACAGCACTACTACCTATATAGCCTACTCCTGTTCCGGCAGGTTGATAATAACCAACTTCAGGATCTAACCCTTTATAATTGGTAACAGTAAGTAAATTCTGTCCACTTACGTATAATCTGAATTTGGATATTTTATTGCCAAACCACCTGTTAGGCAGGGTATAACCCAAAGTCATGTTTTTCAATCTTGTATAGGTTCCATCTTCGACACCACGGGTTGATATCTGCACATTTGGCCCTGAAGCTGATGGTCTGGGAATATCAGTTACATCGCCATCCTGTCTCCACCTTCTCAATACATCAGTTCCAGCATTAAATAATCTTGTCATACCTGATAAATCATAATAGGTATTATTATAAATATCATTACCGTAGGAACCCAGGATGAATAAACTTACATCAAATCCTTTATAGTTAGCATTCAAGTTCAAACCAAGGGTCATTTTTGGATATGGATTACCAATTTTAGTCATGTCAGCTGAGGTTATAGCACCATCTCCATTTACGTCAACAATACGGAAGTCTCCTCCCTGGGCACCTACTCCATGACTAGCTGGATTTTGAGTGCTGGATTGTTGCCCTCCGTTCAGATAAGCAGCGGCATCGGCATTGGATTTAAATACTCCATCAAATTTCCAGCCGTAGAAAAAGAACAATGGTTTGCCAACCTCGAGTCTGGTAATTGGTTGATTCTGCCACTGAGATCCTGGATCAACAGATGTAAGTCCGCCTAAATCCAGAACTTTATTTGTAGAAGTTCCTATATTTAAATTTGCTGACCATTGAAGCTCACCTTCTGAATCGTTATAACCTAACTGAAATTCAAAACCGTTGGTTTCAACTGCACCGACATTCTTAGCTATATTACCGGAAAAGATGCCTAACGAAGCAGCAGTATTTAAATTCATCAACAGGTCAGTACTTTTATTTTTGAAATATTCGGCAGAAAAAGTGAATTTATTTTTTAATAATCCAAGATCTAAACCAATATTTGTCATGGTAGTTGTTTCCCATTTCAAATTCGGATTAGCAACCCCATTGGGAGTTGTGCCGGTAGCTAATTGGTTATTAATAACATAATACATGTTTGAAGTAAGGGTATTGGCAGCATAGCTGTAATTACCTATATTATCATTACCGGCTTTTCCCCAACTACCTCTAAGCTTTAAATTGCTGATGTTGGAAACATTTTGCATAAAAGCTTCTTTATCAATTCTCCAACCTAAAGCAACTGAAGGGAAAGTACCCCATCTGTTACTGGAACCAAATCTTGAAGAAGCATCTCTACGTATTGAGGCGGCAAAAATGTATTTCCCGTCGTAGTTATAGTTTAATCTGCCTAAGTACCCGATCCTTTTATGATGATCCGAAGCAGAAGAAAGACTTGGTTTGGTATTGGTTAATTCCTGAATATCGCTGCTGATATCATCCTGTCTTGTTGCATTGGTATAAGC